>NZ_JACBXC010000393.1 GCF_013870535.1 Streptomyces phytophilus
CCTCGGCGGCGTCGTGGTCGCCTCCGCGGTGTGGGCGGGCGCGCTCTTCGCCACCGGCGGGTTCGACTCGTCGGAGCCGGAGCCGGTCCTCGGGTACCGCTTCGAGAAGGACCTCTGCAAGACCACGGAGCTGAAGGCGTTCGACGAGCGCTACGACGTCGCGGACTCCGCCGACGACGCCACCGGCTGGGGCTCGCGGCAGGAGGGGCTGGACCAGAGCTTCTGCAGCTGGAGCCTGACGGACCGCGAGGACGACCCGGACTCCTACTCCAGCTCGTACGTCTCCGCCAGCGCCATGTGGCACGAGGCGACGGACCCCGCCGGCGAGTTCGCCCCGACGTACAAGGGCTTCGAGGACCGCTCGACCGAGGACTACGAGTACGTGACCGAGTCCGTCGGGGGCTTCGGCGACGAGGCGTACCTCGTCAAGGAGAACGGCGAGGACGACAGCAGCCGCTCGATGAGCCTGGCCGTGCGCGACGGCTGGTTCACCTACGAGATGGACTGGAACTACTACGGCGGGACGGACTCCGCCGATCCGCCGTCGGCCGACGAGGTGGAGCGGATGCTGAAGGACGAGACGAAGGCGGCCCTCGCCGAGCTCAAGAAGTAGGAAGGGCAATGCGCGTGCGGCAACAGGAAGTTGCCGGGGGCGGGCGTAGCAGGGAACTGCCACGGCGGCGGAGCCGGCCCGTGCCGCGGCGGTGGCCGGAAGACGTGCGCGCCCGTACCGTCCGGGACGGTACGGGCGCGCGGGTGTGTCCGCAGCGGGTGCGGGCTCAGCCCTGCTTGGTCTCCCAGAAGATCTTGTCGACCTGGGCGATGTGATCCAGCGCCTTCTGGCCCGTGGCCGGGTCGGTGGACCCCTTGGCGGCGCTGAGGGCCTTGAGGGTGTCGTTGACGAGTTGGTGCAGCTCCGGGTACTTCTCGAAGTGCGGGGGCTTGAAGTAGTCGCTCCACAGCACCGAAACGTGGTGCTTGGCAAGCTCCGCGCGCTGCTCCTTGATGGTGGTGGCCCGCGCCTGGAAGTGCGGGTCGTCGTTCCCTTGCATCTTCTCCTGGATGGCCTTGACCGATTCGGCCTCGATACGGGCCTGGGCCGGGTCGTAGACGCCGCAGGGGAGGTCGCAGTGGGCACTGACCGTCACCTTGGGGGCGAACAGGCGAGAAAACATGGAAAGCAGCCGTCCTTCCTCGTGATCGTCTTCCAGGTGGGACATTACTCCGTGGGGAACGAAAATTCGCGAGTGCCCCGGAGGGCTTAGGTCAAAAGTCCAGTGGAAGGCTGGGCCTTGTGGACGAAAGGCCGGAGGTGCATGCCCGATGCAGGGCCAGGTGAACGAGCGCAGGCACGACGCCGGGCGCCGAGGACTGCAGCGCCTCGGCCTCGCGGCGGTCGACGGTCCGTCGATGGTGCCCACGCTGCGTCCGGGGGATCAGCTGCTCGTGCAGTACGGGGTGGCGGTGCGGCCCGGTGACGTGGCGGTGCTGCGCCACCCGTTCCAGCAGGATCTGCTGATCGTGAAACGGGTGGTGGCGCGCCGCGACGGCGGCTGGTGGGTGCTCGGCGACAACCGGTTCGTGGAGAACGACAGCCGGGAGTTCGGCGCCGTACCGGACGAACTGGTGGTGGCCCGCGCCCTCCTGCGGCTGCGCCCCCCGCGCGGGCTTCAGCGCTCGGTGCGGTCGGTGCCCGCGGCGGTGTCGTGGGCGGCGTCCGCGGTGCGGCCGCTGGCCTGGCGCTTCCGGGCGCGGTAGGCCGCGACGTTCGCCCGGGTCGCGCAGCGGTCGGAGCAGTAGCGGCGGGAGCGGTTCGTCGACGTGTCGAGGAACACGTTGCGGCACGGCAGCGCCGTGCACAGGCCCAGGCGGTCCACGCCGTAGTCCGTGAGGTGCACGGCCAGGCCCATGCACGCCGCGGCCGCGAAGCCCGCCCCCGAGTTCGCCGACTGCTCGGCGATGTGCAGGTGCCACAGGGGGCGCCCGTCCTCGTCGCGGGTGTCGTGCCCGCTGACCTGCGGGCTGACGGGGAAGTCGATGAGCAGCGCGTTCAGCATGTCCACGGCGCGCATCTCGTCGCCCTCGTCGGCCGCCTCGAAGACCCCCCGCAGCCGCCCGCGCACCTGGCGCAGCCGGCTGACGTCGGCGTCGGTGGCCCGCCGGGTGAAGTTGCCGCTGTCCCGGAAGAGCTCCTTGGCCGCGTCCAGCGAGGTCAGCGAGTCGGTGCCGCGCTGCGGCTCCTCGGTGTTCACGAGGCGCACGGCCATATCTGAGTAATAGGCCAGTTCCACTTGTAGTCCTTACGGGCTCGACTTATGCTGACGCGGCGGGGTCGTAATGGACGACCTCCACTAGAGGGTATTACGCAGCAGAGGCAGGGGAGGCAGCAATGGCCGGAACGACCGACAGCGTGACGCCCGTGGGCGCCGACTGGCAGGGGTGGCAGGCGAGCTGGGACCGCCAGCAGGAGTGGTACATGCCGGATCGCGAGGAGCGCTTCCGGGTGGTGCTCGACGCGGTCGAGGCGCTCGTCGGGCCCGAGCCGCGGGTGCTCGACCTGGCCTGCGGTACGGGCAGCATCAGCGCCCGGCTGCTGCGCCGGTTCCCCGGCGCGCGCACCACCGGCGTCGACCTCGACCCCGCGCTGCTCGCCATCGCGCGCGGCACGTTCGCGGACGACCCCCGCGCGCAGTTCGTCACCGCCGACCTCGCCAAGCCCGACTGGACGGCGCGGCTGCCGCACGGTGCGTACGACGCGGTGCTCACCTCCACCGCGCTGCACTGGCTCTTCTCCGACCAGCTCGCCACGCTCTACGGGCAGATCGCCGGCGTCGTCCGCGAGGGCGGGATCTTCGTCAACGCCGACCACATGCCCGACCCGGCCACGCCCGGCATCAACGAGGCGGTGCGCAACTGGAGCAAGGTGCGCCAGGACCGCGAGCGCGCCGAAGGGGTGCTGGACTGGGCGGACTGGTGGCGCGTGGTCGCCGCGGACCCCGTGCTCGGCGGCCCCGCGGCGGAGCGCTTCGTGATCTTCGGCGACCCGAACGACCCGAACGAGGGCCACGCCGACGGCGACGTCCAGGCGCCCGCCTGGCACGCCGAGACGCTGCGCGCCGCGGGCTTCGCCGAGGCCCGTACGGTCTGGGCCTCGGCCCGGGACGCGGCGGTGCTGGCGCTGCGCTGAGCCCGGCGCCGGCGGCCGCCGTCAGGCGCGGTAGCGGAGGCCGTCGACGAGCAGTCCGATCATGCGCCGCGTGTACTCCGGGCCGTCCGGGTCGATGATGCTGCTGAGCGCCTGCAGCAGGTCGTCCGGCGTCACGTCGGAGCGGATGCCGCCGGTCGCGGCGGCGGTGTCCAGCAGCCGGGTCAGGGCGGGGACGAAGCGCTCCTGGAAGTACCCGGGCAGGCTCTCGTACGCGCAGTCGCCGGAGTGCAGGGCCGCCTTCAGGCCCTGCTTCGCGGCGATGAACCGCGTGAAGCGGTGCAGCCACCGCTCCAGCGCCTCCACCGGCTCGTACTGCGCGGCGAGCGCCGGGGCGGCCGCGGCGCAGGCGTCGACCTCGTTGCGAAAGACGGCCGTGATGAGGTCCGAGCGCTGCGGGAAGTGCCGGTAGAGCGTCCCCGCCCCCACCCCGGCCTTCGCCGTGATGCGGCGTACGGGCGCGTCCACGCCCTCCGTCTCGAAGACCTCGGCCGCCGCGGTCAGCAGCGCGTCGAGGCTGCGCCGGACGTCCGGCCGCATGCGGCGGCCGGGGGCCGGCTCCCCCGTGGTGCTGCGCTCAGGCATGCGCGGACCCCTTGCAAAAACGGAACAGCGTTCCGTATTCTCGGAACTGAACGGCGTTCCGTATTCACGATACCGGGGCGTTCGACCCGCAGTCCACGCAGGAGGAGAGCCATGCAGTACCGCACGCTGGGCCGGACCGGGATCAAGGTCAGCCCCTACTGCCTGGGCGCGATGATGTTCGGCGCCCAGGGCAACCCCGACCACGACGCATCCGTCCGCATCATCCACAAGGCGCTGGCCGCGGGCGTCAACTTCGTCGACACCGCCGACATCTACGGCCACGGCGAGTCCGAGGAGATCGTCGGCAAGGCCCTCAGGGGCCGCCGCGACGACGTCGTCCTGGCCACCAAGGCGCACCTGCCCATGGGCGACGACCCCAACCGGCAGGGCAACTCCCGCCGCTGGCTCGTCCGCGCGCTGGAGGACTCGCTGCGCCGGCTCGGCACCGACCACGTCGACCTGTTCCAGATCCACCGGCCCGCCCCCGACACCGACATCGAGGAGACCCTCTCCGCGCTCACCGACCTGGTGCGCGCCGGGAAGGTGCGGGCGGTCGGCACCTCCGCCTTCCCCGCCTCCGACCTGGTCGAGGCGCAGTGGGTCGCCGAGCGGCGCGCCCTGGTCCGGTTCCGTACCGAGCAGCCGAACTACTCGCTCCTCGACCGCGGCATCGAGCGCGAGGTGCTGCCCGTCTGCGAGCGGTACGGCATGGGCACGCTGGTGTGGAGCCCGCTGGCCGGCGGCATGCTCACCGGCCGCTACCGCAAGGGCCGGGAGGCGGCCACCTTCCGCGGCACCTACGGCTTCAAGCACCTCGCCGACGAGCGTCGGCTCGACACCGTCGAACGGCTGCTCCCGCTGGCCGAGAAGGCGGGCATGTCGCTGACGCACATGGCGCTGGCCTTCGTGATCTCCCATCCGGGCGTCACGTCCGCGATCATCGGGCCGCGCACCATGGAGCAGCTCGACGACCTGCTCGCGGGCGCCGGCACGGCGCTCGGCGACGACGTGCTGGACGAGATCGACGCGATCGTGCCGCCGGGCACGGAGGTCGGGCGGCTGGACATGGCGTACGACCCGCCGGCGATCCTGC
>NZ_JACBXC010000394.1 GCF_013870535.1 Streptomyces phytophilus
CGGGCCCCGTCTCCGTCGTCGTCGCGCCCGTACGCTCCGTGCTCCAGCCGCAGGTCAAGGGCCTCGGCGACCTCAAGCCCGTGGCGCTGCGCAGCGGCGGGTCCGCCGACCTCGAAGAGACGGTGCAGGCGCTGGGGGCGGCCGCGTACAGCCGGGTGGAGCTGGTGGAGAAGCGCGGTGAGTTCGCGGTGCGCGGCGGCATCCTCGACGTCTTCCCGCCCACCGAGGAGCACCCCCTGCGGGTGGAGTTCTGGGGCGACGACATCGAGGAGGTCCGCTACTTCAAGGTCGCCGACCAGCGCTCCCTTGAGGTCGCCGAGCACGGCCTGTGGGCGCCGCCGTGCCGCGAGCTGCTGCTGACCGGCTCCGTACGGGCGCGGGCCGCCGACCTCGCCGTACGGCACCCGCAGCTCGGCGAGATGCTGGGCAAGATCGCCGAGGGCATCGCGGTGGAGGGCATGGAGTCCCTGGCGCCGGTCCTCGTCGACGACATGGAGCTGCTGCTCGACGTGCTGCCGGCCGGCAGCATGGCGGTGTCCTGCGACCCCGAGCGGGTGCGGACCCGCGCCGCGGACCTGGTCGCCACGTCGCAGGAGTTCCTCCAGGCGTCGTGGGCCGCCTCCGCTGGGGGCGGGGAGGCGCCGATCGACCTGGAGCTGCTGGGCCGGGCCTCGCTGTGGGGCATCGCCGACGTCCGCGACCACGCGCGCGAGCTGGGCATGATGTGGTGGTCGATCAGCCCCTTCTCCGCGGACGCGGAGCTGGAGGACGACACCCTGGAGCTGGGGCTGCACGCCCCGGAGGTGTACCGCGGGGACACCGCCCGCGCCCTCGCCGACACCAAGGGCTGGCTCGCCGACGGCTGGCGCGTGGTCTACCTCACCGAGGGCCACGGGCCCGCGCAGCGCACCGTCGAGGTGCTCGGCGGCGAGGGCATCGCCGCCCGCCTCGACGCGGACCTCGGCCCGGACGCGCTCGCGCCGTCCGTCGTGCACGTCTCGTGCGGCGAGCTGGACCACGGCTTCGTCGCCCCCGGCCTCGGGCTCGCGGTGCTCACCGAGACCGACCTGTCCGGGCAGAAGGCCGCGGGCCGCGACGGCGCGCGGATGCCCGCGCGGCGGCGCAAGCAGATCGACCCGCTGACGCTCCGGGCCGGCGACTACATCGTGCACGAGCAGCACGGCGTCGGGCGCTACCTGGAGATGGTGCAGCGTACGGTCCAGGGCGCCACCCGGGAGTACCTGCTGGTGGAGTACGCCCCGGCCAAGCGCGGCCAGCCGGGCGACCGGCTGTACATCCCCACCGACCAGCTCGACCAGGTCACCAAGTACGTCGGCGGCGAGGCCCCCACGCTGCACCGGCTCGGCGGCTCCGACTGGGCCAAGACCAAGTCGCGCGCGAAGAAGGCCGTCAAGGAGATCGCCGCCGACCTCATCAAGCTCTACTCGGCGCGCATGGCCGCCCCCGGCCACGCCTTCGCCGGCGACACCCCCTGGCAGCGCGAGCTGGAGGACGCGTTCCCGTACGTGGAGACGCCCGACCAGCTGTCCACCATCACCGAGGTGAAGGAGGACATGGAAAAGCCCGTGCCCATGGACCGCCTCGTCTGCGGCGACGTCGGGTACGGCAAGACGGAGATCGCGGTGCGGGCGGCGTTCAAGGCGGTGCAGGACGGCAAGCAGGTCGCCGTCCTCGTACCGACGACGCTGCTGGTGCAGCAGCACATGGGCACGTTCGCCGAGCGGTACGGGCAGTTCCCCGTGGTGGTGCGGGCGCTGTCCAGGTTCCAGACGGACGCCGAGGCCAAGGCGGTGGTCGACGGGCTGCGCGAGGGCTCGGTCGACGTCGTCATCGGCACGCACCGGCTCTTCTCGTCCGACACCCGGTTCAAGGACCTGGGCCTGGTCGTCGTCGACGAGGAGCAGCGCTTCGGCGTGGAGCACAAGGAGCAGCTGAAGAAGCTGCGCGCCAACGTCGACGTGCTGACGATGTCCGCCACCCCCATCCCGCGGACGCTGGAGATGGCCGTCACCGGCATCCGCGAGATGTCGACGATCACCACCCCGCCGGAGGAGCGGCACCCGGTGCTGACCTTCGTCGGCCCGTACGAGGAGAAGCAGATCGGCGCCGCCATCCGCCGCGAACTGCTGCGCGAGGGCCAGGTCTTCTACATCCACAACCGGGTGGAGTCCATCGACCGCGCCGCCTCCCGGCTGCGGCAGGCGGTGCCGGAGGCGCGGGTCGCGACGGCGCACGGGCAGATGTCGGAGTCGGCGCTGGAGCAGGTGGTGGTCGACTTCTGGGAGAAGAAGTTCGACGTGCTGGTCTCCACGACGATCGTGGAGAACGGCATCGACATCTCCAACGCCAACACCCTCATCGTCGAGCGCGGCGACACCTTCGGCCTCTCGCAGCTGCACCAGCTGCGCGGGCGCGTCGGCCGGGGCCGCGAGCGGGGCTACGCGTACTTCCTGTACCCGCCGGAGAAGCCGCTGACGGAGACCGCGCACGAACGCCTCGCCACCATCGCGCAGCACACGGAGATGGGCGCCGGCATGTACGTGGCGATGAAGGACCTGGAGATCCGCGGCGCCGGCAACCTGCTGGGCGGCGAGCAGTCGGGCCACATCGCGGGCGTCGGCTTCGACCTGTACGTCCGGATGGTCGGCGAGGCCGTCGCCGACTACCGCGCGACCCTGGAGGGCGGCGCGGAGGAGGCGCCGCCGCCGGAGGTCAAGATCGAGCTGCCGGTCGACGCCCACGTCCCGCACGACTACGCCCCGGGCGAGCGGCTGCGCCTCGCGGCGTACCGCGCGATCGCCTCCGTCACGACGGAGGACGACATCCGCGCGGTCCGCGAGGAACTCACCGACCGCTACGGCCCGCTCCCGGAGCCGGTCGAGAACCTCCTGCTGGTCGCGGGCCTGCGCATGCTGGCCCGCGCCTGCGGCGTCACGGACGTCACGCTGCAGGGCACCCGCATCCGCTTCAGCCCGGTGTCGCTGCGGGAGTCGCAGGAACTGCGGCTGAAGCGGCTGTACCCGGGCGCGGTGGTCAAGCCGGCGCTGCACCAGATCCTGGTGGACCGCCCGAAGCCGAAGCAGCTGGGCGCCCAGCCGCTGAAGGGCCGCGAACTGCTGGCGTGGGTGGGGGAACTGCTGACGACGATCCTGGACTCGTAGGGGGCGGGGCGCCTGCGCCGGACACGGCTTCGGGTGCCGGGCGGCGGGTGCCGGGTGCCGGGTGCCGGGTGCCGGGGATGGTACGGGGGTCACCCCTTCAGGGGGTTGCGCACCCGGACACCGGGAAACCGGCTGAAGTCCCGGTCGGCGGACCAGAGTTCCCGTACGCCGTGCATGCGGCACAGCGCGGCGACCCGGCCGTCGTGGACCATCGGCCCGGCGACTTTGCCCTGCTCCAGCGCCTCGCGGAGCACCGGCCAGTACCCGCTGCCCTCGGCGAGGAGGACGGCGGTGGGGGACTGCAGCCAGGGGTCGATCTGGGTCAGGGCCTGCTCGGTGGTGCTCGGCGGCCGGTAGACGCGGGGGTGGGTGGCGACGGAGTGGAACTCGTGCAGACAGGGCCACGGCAGCGCCCACGGGACCGTCCCCTCGGCGAGCCCCCGGACGGCGGCAGCGGCCGCGTCGTGGAACGGGCTGTCCGCGCGGTGGGCGTAGAGCAGCACGTTGGTGTCGAGGGCGATCACGCCCGGTCCCCGTAGGCGAGGCCGCGGATCTCGTCCCAGCCCGCCCCGCGGATGTCCGGCTGCAGCCCGTCGCCCGTGACGCTGGCGTCCCGCAGGGTGTGCTCCTCTTAGTTTCCGCGGTACGTAAGAAGAGACCACGCCGGTACCCCGGACTCATCGCTGCGACGCGGGGTTGAACATCAGGTGCGTAAGCGAACGGAAGACCTCCGCCGGGTCGTCGTGGCCGGCGAGGGCGGCGTCGAGGCTGCCGCTGAGGGCCAGGGTGGCGAAGCCGTGGGCCGCGGACCAGGCGGCCAGTCGGGCGCGCTCCGGGTCGGGGCCGCGGTCGGACTCGGGGAGGGCCGCGAGGGCGGCGCGCAGGGTGCGGTCGACGCGATCGCGGGCCGCGGCCAGGTCCTGGGCGTCCGGGTGCAGCAGGTGGGGCTGGTACATCACCTGGAAGTGCGCCGGGTGCGCGAGCGCGAAGCGTACGTACCGCACGCCCAGGTCCTCCAGGTCCGCCGCCGCCTCCAGCGACTCCGCGAGCAGCGCGTTGCCCTCCGCCGCGACCGCGGTCAGCAGACCGGCGCGGTCCTTGAAGTGGTGCGCGGGCGCCGCGTGGGAGACGCCGGCGCGGCGGGCCAGGTCGCGGAGGCTGACGGCGCCGGGGCCCTGGGCGGCGATGGCGTCGAGGGCGGCGTCGAGGACGGCGCGGCGCAGGTTGCCGTGGTGGTAGGGGCGGTCGTCGTCGGTCATGGGGCCATCCTGCTGGAGATATCTAGTCATTGACAAGTTGGGCGGGCGCGAGGCAATCTAGTCAATGTAAAGATTCGGTGGGACGAGACGGAGGAGGACACCATGTCGGAAGACCTGGCCCCGCAGCGCGTACGGCAGCTCTGGCACCTGCTGGAACCCCTGCACGCCGTCCTCTACTACGCGCCGGAAGCCCACGACGAGGCCGCCGCCCTCGGCTACGGCACCGGGAGCCGCTGGCCCTCCTACTTCGCCTGGCGCGCCGCACCCCTCGGCCCGGTCGGCGACGCGGTCGTCACCGCCGCGTTCTACAGCTTCAACCCCGCCATGACCGCCCGCTACGTCCCCGCCGCCTGGGACGTCGCCGACCCGGCGAAGGTGCTCGCCGCCCGCGAACGCGCCGTCGACCGCGCGTACCGGTCGAT
>NZ_JACBXC010000395.1 GCF_013870535.1 Streptomyces phytophilus
GTGCGGCGGGCAGGCCGCCCGCGGGACCGTCGACCCGCAGCAGGGCGAGGTCCCCGAGCCACTCGTCGTCACCTTCGGGTACGGGGTCGCCGTCGCGGGTGCGCGGCGGGATCCAGTGCGCCACCCGGGCGGTGAACTGCCGCGTGCGCGCCGCGCCGTGGACCGTGACCGCCAGCTCCGCGGACCGCGGCGGGCGGGATTCGAGCATGGGCCGGGCGAGCGCGGCGTTGACGACGTGGGCGCAGGTCAGCACGGTGTCGTCACCGAAGACGAAGCCCGCGCCCGCCGGCTTCTCGGCGTCGGCCCGCAGCACGGTCACGACGTGCAGGGCCGGGTCGTCCGCCGGGTCCCACGCGGATCCGAACCATCCCACCCGTCACTCCCCCCGGGGGGCGGGACCGGCCTCGGCGCCGTCCGGCCGCCAGCACGCGGTGACCGTGAGGTGGGCCTGTGCGGTGCCGCCCACGATGCCGAGCCGGAGGTCCTCGCCGACCTGGACGCCCAGGGTCACGGTGATCTCGGAGGGCGGTCGCGGAGCGGCGGTGACGGCGTCGTGCACTCCCTGCAGCAGCGGCGCCAGCGGCTTCAACGTGGTGCGCAGCGCCCCTGCGGACAGCCCCGCGACGGCCCGGCCGACGGCGCCGACGGGAACGGCCCGCCCCATGCCGTCGGGCGTGTCGTCCGGTGCCGGGGGCTCCGCGGCGCCCGCGGCGGGGGAGAGCAGGAACCGGACGGGGGTCCCGTCGTCGAGGTCGAGGTCAGACGATGTGTTCACGGTTCGTATTCTCGCGGGCAACTCGCCCTGGGGGAATGGAACTTCGGCCAACCCGCCGGCATGCGGGCGCTCGTACGCCCCCTCGGCGGTGCCCGCACTCCACTCCGTCCCGGCGGCACCCGAACGGCCCAGTCGGCGGGCCCGTCCCGGCCTTTCCGCTCAGCATGGAGGCATGGAAGCCGAGCGAATACCGGGAATCGACCCCACCGCCACGCCCAGCGGGGATGGCTGCGCCGACTGCCTGGCCAGCGAGGCGCCTGGCTGGTGGTTCCACCTGCGGCGCTGTGCCGCCTGCGGGCGCATCGGCTGCTGCGACTCCTCGCCGTCGCAGCACGCGAGCAGGCACGCGCGCGAGAGCGGCCATCCGGTGCTGACCAGCTTCGAGCCCGGCGAGGACTGGTTCTGGAACGCGGAGACGGGGCAGTTCCTCGACGGGCCCGCCATGAGCCCGCCGACCGCGCACCCCGACGCCCAGCCGGTGCCGGGCCCGGCGGGGATGGTCCCGCCGGACTGGCAGCAGCACCTCAACTGAGAGCCGGGAGCTGTCGATGACGAGTGTGCTTCCCGCCGCCGACCCCTGGCCCGCGCTGCGCGTACGGGACTGGGCGGAGACCCGCGAGACCCTGCACATGTGGACCCAGATCGTCGGCAAGGTCCGGCTGGCGCTGGCGCCCATGGTCAACCACTGGTGGCAGGTGCCGTTGTACGTGTCCGCCCGCGGCCTGACGACGTCCGCGATCCCGGGCCGGCGCACCTTCGACATGGAGTTCGACTTCGTCGACCACCGGTTGCTGCTGCGCACGACCACCGGCGCCGTGGAGTCGGTCGCGCTGGAGGCCAAGCCGGTCGCCGACTTCTACCGCGAGACGATGGACGCCCTGCACCGGGCCGGGATCGACGTCACCATCCTGGCCCGCCCGGTCGAGGTGGAGGAGGCGATCCCGTTCGCCGAGGACCGCACCCACACCTCGTACGACCCGGACCACGCGCGCGCCTTCTGGGGCCAGTTGGTGCAGGCCGCACGCGTGCTGGCCGAGTTCCGCTCGCGCTTCGTCGGCAAGGTCAGCCCCGTGCACTTCTTCTGGGGCGGCATGGACCTGGCCGTCACCCGCTTCTCCGGGCGCACGGCGCCCACGCACGCCGGCGGCACCCCCAACTGCGCGGACTGGGTGATGACCGAGGGCTACTCCCACGAGCTGAGCAGCGCCGGCTTCTGGCCGGGCGGCGACGGCGAGGGCATGTTCTACGCGTACGCCTACCCGGAGCCCCCGGGCTTCGCCGACCACCCCGTACCGGCCGGCGGCTACTCGCGGGAGTGGAGCCAGTACCTCCTGCCGTACGAGGCGGTGCGCACCGCCGCGGACCCGGACGCCCTGCTGCTGGACTTCCTCCAGGCCACGTACGAGGCGGCCGCCGTCAACGGCGACTGGGACCGCGAGGCCCTGGAGGACGACCCCGCCCGCCGAGCCGCCCCGCGCTGAGAAGGGACGCCCATGCCAGCACAGCAGCCGGCCATCGACCTGGAGAACCTGCCCGCTCCCGGCACCGGGATGCTCGTCACGCTCTTCCTGACCGTCAGGCACGTCGCGCGCTCCCGGGCCTTCTACAGCGAGGTCCTGGGCGGACAGGTCGTCCTGGAGGAGAACCCCTGCATGGTCAAGCTCGCCAACTCATGGGTGATCATGAATCCCGGCGGCGGCCCGACCCCCGACAAGCCGGATATCTCGGTGGTGGACTACGAACCGGGCGACACCGTCTCCAGCTTCATGAACCTCCGCGTCGCCGACATCGACGCCGTCTACCGGGAGTGGAGCGCCAAGGGGGCCCGCTTCGTCACCCCGCCGATCGACCGCGGGGCGGAGAAGCGCTGCTACCTGCGCGACCCCGACGGCTACCTGATCGAGGTGGGGCAGGCCACCGGACTGCTCGAAGGCAGGCTCGCGAAGAAGCGCCCCGAGGACCTCCCCGGCTGAACGGCCCGGCCGCGGCGCGCGGTTGAGTGAGGCCGCCGGACCGACCGGTTCCACGCGGCAATCGGGTGATGGCCGCCGCCTCCGTGGAGTGGCGGGGGGATCGCCGACCCGACCGGCCGATCATGACGGCATGACTGTGCACACGGCTGACGAAGTGGCGTGGGTGGACCAGGCGATGGCCGGCCTGTCCGAGGCGGGAGTGCGGCTCATCGCGCTGAGCTGGGTCGACAACGCGGGCATCGGCCGGGTCAAGGCCGTGCCGCTCGGCCGCCTGCCGAAGCTCGCCGTCCACGGCGTCGGGATGTCCCCGGTGTTCGACACCTTCCTCGTGGACGACTCGATCGCCCGCGCTGACGGCTACGGCGGACCCGTCGGCGACCTGCTCCTGCTGCCCGATCTGAACCGGCTCACCCGGCTCGCCGCACAGCCCGGCTGGGCGTGGGCGCCGGCGGACCGGTACGACCAGGCGGGCGAGCCGTACCCGGGGTGCCACCGCGCCTTCGTCAACCGCATGGTGCAGGCCGCGGCCGGCCTGGGACTGAGCCTGCGGATGGGGTTCGAGACGGAGTGGAGCCTCGGCCCCGGCGGCCCGGGCGACGGCCCCGCGTACGGGCTGTCCCGGCTGGCGGACTCCGGGGCGTACCTCCTCGACGTCGTCGACGCGCTCACCGCGCAGGGGGTGGAGGTCCTCCAGATCCACCCGGAGTACGAGCCGGGCCAGTTCGAGGTCTCCACCGCCGCCGAGGACCCCCTGGGCGCCGCCGACACCGCCGTCCTGGTCCGGCACACGGTACGCGCCGTCTCGCACGCCCACGGCCTGCGCGCCTCCTTCGCCCCGCTGCCCGGACCCGAGGGCATCGGCAACGGCGGGCACGTGCACCTGAGCCCGTGGCGCGGCGGGCGCAACCTGCTGCACGGCGGTACGGGGCCGCGCGGCATGACGCCGGAGGGCGAGGCGTTCCTCGCCGGCCTGCTGCGGTCGCTGCCCGCCCTGACCGCGATCGGCTGCCCTTCCCCCGCGAGCTATCTGCGGCTGGCGCCGTCCAGCTGGTCCGGCGCCTACGGCTGCTGGGGCTGGGAGAACCGGGAGGCGGCGCTGCGCTTCGTCACCGGGCCGGCGAGCGAGGCGTCCCACCGCGCGAACGCCGAGCTGAAGTGCTTCGACCAGGCGGCCAACCCGTACCTCGTGGTGGGCTCGGTCATCGCCGCCGGGCTGGCGGGGTGCGAGGACGCGCTGCGGCTGCCGGAGGAGTTCGGGGCCGACCCGGGGCGCGCGGACCCCGGTGAGCTGGAGCGGCGCGGCATCGAGCGGCTGCCGGCCGGCCTGGGGGACGCGCTCGGGCACCTCAGGGGCTCGGTGGTGCTGCGCAAGGCGATGGGCGACCACCTCTTCGACGCGCTGCTGACGGTACGCGAGGCGGAGGACCGGCTCTTCGCCGACCGCTCCCGCGACGAGACCGTCGAAGCCACCCGCCGGCGGTACTGACCGGGGCGCCGCGGGCGTTCAGCCGAGCAGGCGCCGCAGCTCCTCGGCGAGTTCGCGGGCCCGGGCGAGGTCGGCGGGTGTCGGCGCCGGTGCCTCCCGCGGGGTGCCGGGGGGCTGCGCGGCGGTCCCCCCGGGCTCCTCGGGGGCGGTGCCGAGCGCGCTCAGCCGTACGGTCTCGGTGGTCTCGGAGACGTCGATGTCGAAGACCACGCGGTCGGCGCGGTGCCACGTGGTGAACCACTCCAGCGCGTGCCCGTGCTGGTCGGTGGTCTCGCCTTCGAGCATCAGCAGCGGCCCGCCGGGCTCGGTGCGCAGGGCCTCCGCGAGCATGTCGTCGGCGGCGACCGCGCGGACCTGCCGCCGGCCGCTGACCGGCCGCAGCCCGTAGTTCCGGGTGAGCAGCCGGTGCAGCGAGGCGTCGGTCAGGTCCTCGGCGCGCAGCCCCGGCACCTTCGCGGCGGGCAGCCAGGTGCGTACGTACGCCAGCGGGTCGCCGCCGACGAGGCGGAGGCGCTCCAGGCGCAGCGCGTCCGCCGTGTGCAGGAACGCCTGCGCACGCGGCGGCGGGGTGCCCGGGTCCAGCGAGCGGACGACGGTGTGCAACTCCTGCCCGGCGACGGCGAACT
>NZ_JACBXC010000396.1 GCF_013870535.1 Streptomyces phytophilus
TCCCGCGGGCGCGCGCGGCGCGAGGAAGTCGAACAGGTGCAGGCACAGCTCGCGCGGCCAGGCCGCCGAGCAGGTCGCCAGATTCGCGTCCGCGGTGTGCACCTCCAGCTCGCGCCACCAGCAGTGCAGGGCGCCCCGCAGGTCGCCGTCGCGATAGCGCACCGGGCGGTCCCAGTCCGCGTCTCCCACCGACCCCCAGACGGCCTCCGCCTCCGCCAGGGTGGCCGTGATCGCCGCGGTCAACTCCGCGGCGCCTCGTACCGCACCGGCCTCGATGCCCGCGTCGCGGGCCGGCCGGCCGCCGTCGTACACCTCGATCAGCTCGCCCTTCAGGGCGTACCGCGCCTGGCGCGTGAGCGCCCGGCCGATGCCTTCGATGTGCGACAGCACGTGCGCGCGTGTCCAGCCCGGCAGTCTGGACGATCCGCGCTCCCTTCCCTCGGTGAGCTCTGCCAGCGCGATGCGCAGCCGTTCGTGCCCGTCCAGCACGTACGCCCACACCTCCGGTCCCCGCAGCAAGCCCCCGGCTTCCGCCATCCGACCCCTCCTCTGTCGTAGACGGGGAGACACTACTCGCGTAGCAGCCGCGGTACGCCGCTTCCGGCAATGCCGGATCGGCCGCATGGCGGAGGCCGCCCCGGGGGCCGGTGCCGCCGCGGGACCCGTACGATTGGTCCATGGCATTTCTCCGCCGCCGCAGCAGCGCCGCCAAGCCCGCGGGCCCGGACTTCGACGTCCTGGCCATGGACCCGGGCGACTGGCCCGGCGACCTCGGCGCCGGCCTGCTGCCCGGGCCCGACGGGAGTTGCCAGGGCGTCTTCCTGCGGTACGACCTGTTCGGCGGCCGCGGTCCCGCGATGATCATCGGGAACCTGCCGGAGGGTTCGCCCGCGCGCGACGTACCCGAGGGTCAGCCGCCCTTCGAGGTGGCGCAACTGCTGCTGGCGCTGGAGCACGAGGAGCCGGTGACCGTCACCGAGGTCGAGGACGCCCCCGTGATGCAGGGGGACAATCTGCTGATCGTGCGCCGCCTGAAGCTCTCCGAGAGCCGCGTCTCGTGCGTGCAGTTCGACCGCAGCGACAACGTGCTCGTCACCATCGCGGCGTGGGACCGGCCCATCTCCGAGGACCTCTACGCGCTGCTCAAGCCGCTGCCCGCGGAGCTGTTCCAGCAGGGCTGAAACCCGCCCCCGCCCCGCGCCCCTCCCGCGTCACTCCTCCCACCGGCAACGTCCGGCACTGCGTGATGTCTTGTCATGCAGTCATCGGACCTCTAGCGTGACGCGGCATGACTGAGGGGATCTCGCGAAGAACCACTGTCAAGTCCGCTATCGGTGCCGCAGGCGCGATAGCCATGGGATCGGCCGTCTTCTCCGGGGAGGCGTACGCTTCTGAGTCCGTTGATACCTCCGATGAATTGAGCCTGTGGTACGACAAGCCCGCCGCCGACTGGGAGCGCGAGTCGCTGCCGCTGGGCAACGGGGCCCTGGGCGTCGGCGTGTTCGGCACGCTCGCCTCCGAGCAGCTCACGCTCAACGAGAAGACCCTGTGGACCGGCGGACCGGGCTCCGGCGGCTACGACTTCGGCAACTGGACGGAACCGCGGCCCGGCGCACTGGCCGCGGTGCAGGACCGGATCGACGCCGAGGGGCGGCTCGGCCCGGAGGCCGTCGCCGCGGAGCTGGGCCAGCCCAAGCACGGCTTCGGCGCCTACCAGGTGCTCGGCGACCTCCGGCTCGACCTGGCCTCGGCGCCCGGCGCCGCGGACGGCTCGTACCGCCGCGAACTCGACCTGCGGCGGGCGGTCGCCGCCGTCGCGTACGAGCACGAGGGCGCCCGGCACCTGCGGGAGTTCTTCGTCTCGTACCCGGACTCGGTGGCCGTGGGCCGGCTGAGTGCGGACCGGCCGGGGCGGGTGTCGTTCACGCTGCGCTACACCTCGCCGCGCACCGACTTCCAGGCCACCGCCAGCGGCGACCGGCTGACGATCCGCGGCGCGCTCCAGGACAACGGGCTGGTCTTCGAGACGCAGATCCGCCTGCTCGCGGACGGCGGCACCGTCACGGCCGGGGACGGCACACTGACCGTGAGCGGCGCCGACGCGGCCTGGTTCGTGCTGGCCGCCGGGACCGACTACGCCGACACCTACCCCGAATACCGCGGCCCCGACCCCCACGAGCGGGTCGCGCGCGCCGTCGACCGGGCCGCCCGCTCGCCGTACGCCAAGCTGGTGCGGCGCCATGTCGCCGACCACGGCGAGCTGTTCGACCGCGTCGCGCTCGACGTCGGCGGGCAGGTGCCGGACGCACCGACGAACGCGCTGCTGTCGGGGTACGGCAGCGGGTCGGCGGCGGACCGGGCGCTGGAGGCGCTGTTCTTCCAGTACGGGCGCTACCTGCTGATCGCCTCGTCCCGGCCCGGGTCGACGCCGGCGAACCTCCAGGGCGTGTGGAACAACGTCACCAACCCGCCGTGGAGCGCCGACTACCACGTCAACATCAACCTCCAGATGAACTACTGGCCGGCCGAGGTCACCAACCTCGCCGAGACCACCCTTCCGTACGACGAGTTCGTCCAGGCCCTGCGCGCCCCCGGCCGGGTCAGCGCAGAGGAACTGTTCGGCAGCGACGGGTGGGTCGTGCACAACGAGACCAACCCGTACGGCTTCACCGGCGTGCACGACTGGGCCACCTCCTTCTGGTTCCCGGAGGCTGCGGCCTGGCTCACGCAGCAGCTGTACGAGCACTACCGCTTCAGCGGCTCGACGGACTACCTGCGCAGGACCGCGTACCCGGTGATGAAGGAGGCGGCCGAGTTCTGGCTCGCCAACCTGCGCACCGACCCGCGCGACGGCAAGCTCGTCGTCACCCCCAGCTACTCGCCGGAGCAGGGCGACTTCACCGCCGGGGCGTCGATGTCGCAGCAGATCGTGTACGGCCTGTTCACCTCCACGCTCGAAGCCGCGCGCACCCTGGGCGGCGACCGCGCGTTCCGCGAGCGGCTGGAGGGGACGCTGCGGGACCTGGACCCGGGGCTGCGGATCGGGTCGTGGGGCCAGTTGCAGGAGTGGAAGGCGGACCTGGACGACCAGAACAACGACCACCGGCACGTCTCGCACCTCTTCGCCCTGCACCCGGGGCGGCAGATCGAGGTGGGCAGCCAGTGGGCGGAGGCGGCGAAGGTGTCGCTGACGGCGCGCGGCGACGGCGGCACGGGCTGGAGCAAAGCCTGGAAGATCAACTTCTGGGCCCGGCTCACCGACGGCGACCACGCGCACAAGATGCTGAGCGAACAACTCAAGTCCTCGACGCTGCCGAACCTGTGGGACACCCACCCGCCGTTCCAGATCGACGGCAACTTCGGCGCCACCTCCGGCATCGCGGAAATGCTCCTGCAAAGCCAGCACGGCCCCATCGAGGTGCTGCCCGCCCTCCCCGGCGCCTGGCCCTCGGGTTCCGTGACGGGCCTGCGGGCGCGCGGCGGCGCGACGCTCGACATCACGTGGGCCGAGGGGCGGGCGACCCGGATCGTGCTGCACGCCGGCCGGACGCGGCGGCTGACGCTGCGCAGCGACCTGCTCCCCGGCGGGGAGGAGACCCTCGACGTGCGTGCGGGGCGGACCTACACGTTCGGCTGACCGCCGCTCCGGGGCCGCGCCACGGTCACCTCCGCCGCCTTCACGTACCCGATCCGGTGGCCCACCTGGATCTGGTGCCACAGGGTGCGGCCCCGGACCACGCGGCTCGCGGCGCCGGTCTCGTCGGTGAGGCCGGGGGCGTGGAAATACTCGCCGGGCAGGGTGTCGCCGAGGACGTAGCGCTGTCCGGGGCGCAGTTCGTACGGCAGGGGCTCGGGCCGCTCCGGCTCGACGCCCTCGGGGTACGCGGACGCCTCGGGCAGCGCGCGCCCGTACACGCGCACGCGGCCGGGGCGCGGGGTGACGGTGGCGCCGTCGTCCTCGATCGCCGTGGGGGCGGCGGCGGGGTTGTGGAACCACGCCTTGCGGCCCAGGTACCAGATCGCCGTCCAGTCGCCGCGGCGGCCGGCGACGGCGAACTGCTGACCCGTCGAGGCGCGGGCCCCGGTGTCGTTGACGCCGGTGGACGAGGGGTCGGCGCCGTGCAGCCCGGGGTCGCGGACGAGCGGGGCGCCGGGCGCGGGGCGGGTGCGGAGGCGGACGGCGCCGGAGCCGTGCGGCGGGCAGGGGGCGGCGGCGTCCTTCGTGCAGGCGGTGTAGGCGGGGCGGTGGGACGCGTAGTCGGGGCGGATCGTCACGACCCGGCCGCCGGTCCGCGCGGCGGGCTCCAGCGGGGCGCCGAGCAGGTCGAGGTAGTGCGCCCAGTCCCAGTACGGGCCGGGGTCGGTGTGCATGCCGGGGACGTGCTCCGGGTCGGGCGCGGGCACGTTGTCGTGGCCGATGATGTGCTGGCGGTTCAGCGGCACGTCGTACTCGTGCGCCAGATGGCGCACCAGCCGCGCCGACGAGCGGTACATCGCCTCGGTGAACCAGGCGTCCGGGTCGGTCAGCCGCGCCTCGTGCTCCAGGCCGATGGACTGCGCGTTGACCTGCCAGTTGCCCGCGTGCCAGGCCACGTCGGAGGTGCGTACGTGCTGGGCGACATGGCCGTCCGAGGAGCGCAGGGTGTAGTGCCAGGAGACGAACTCGGGGTCCTGCACGGCCTGCACCGAGCCGTCGTAGCCGCCCTCGGTGTCGTGCACGACGATGTAGCGGATGCGCTGGTCGTGGGGGCGGCGGGCCTTGTCGTGGTTGCCGTAGTCGGGCTTGCCGTCCTTCCCGCCGTACACCTCGTACGGCGCGGGCAGCCACTCGCAGGCCAGCTCGCGGGGGCACTCGGCC
>NZ_JACBXC010000397.1 GCF_013870535.1 Streptomyces phytophilus
CGCTGCTGCGCGCGGTCGCCCGCCGGCACGGGCCGGTCGCCCTGCTGCACTTCGACGCGCACCTGGACACCTGGGACACCTACTTCGGCGCCGCGTACACCCACGGCACGCCGTTCCGGCGCGCGGTGGAGGAGGGCGTGGTGGACACCTCGGCGCTCTCGCACGTCGGCATCCGCGGCCCGCTCTACGGGCGCAAGGACCTGGACGACGACGAGAAGATGGGCTTCGGCATCGTCACCTCGGCGGACGTGCTGCGCCGCGGCGTCGACGAGGTCGCCGACCAGCTGCGGCAGCGCATCGGGGACCGGCCGCTGTACGTGTCCGTCGACATCGACGTCCTGGACCCGGCGCACGCCCCGGGTACCGGCACCCCGGAGGCCGGCGGGCTCACCTCGCGGGAGCTGCTGGAGATCCTGCGCGGGCTGGCGGGCTGCCGGCTGGTCTCCGCGGACCTGGTGGAGGTGGCGCCGGCGTACGACCACGCGGAGATGACGTCGGTGGCGGCGTCGCACACGGCGTACGAGCTGACGACGCTGATGGCGCGGCAGATCGCCGGCGAGAGCACGCCGGAGTAGCCGTGGAGCGGGTGGCGGGAGAAGAGGGGGAGGAGGGGGAGGAGCACGACGGATCAGGCGCCGCCGCGCCTGATCCTCTGATGCTGTGTGCGCCGCGCGAGTCCGTCAGAACTCGTCGGCCAGCCGCTCCAGTATCCGCATGCTGCCCGCGTGGGTCTCGGCCGTGGCGCAGAGCCGGTCCATGACCAGCTTGTAGTTCTCCACCTCGTCCGGCTTGTCCAGGTAGAGCGCGCTGGTGAGCTGCTCCAGATAGACGACGTCGGGCAGGTCCGGCTCGGTGAAGCGCATGATGTGTATCGGCCCGCCGGCCGCCGCGAGGCCGCCGATGTCGAAGGGCGCGATCTGGATGGTGATGTTCTTCCGGCTGCCCATCTCCAGCAGGTGCCTGACCTGGCCCCGCATGACGTCCGCCCCGCCGAGCGGGCGGCGCAGCGCGGCCTCGTCGACGACGACCCACAGCTTCGGTGCGTCCGGCCGGTCCAGCACCTGCTGGCGCCGCAGCCGCACGTCGACCTTGCGCTGGATCTCCTGCTCGGCCGCGCCCGCGTTGGCCAGCAGCGTGACGGCGCGGGCGTAGTCCGCGGTCTGCAGCAGCCCGGGGACGAACTGGACCTGGTAGTTACGGATCAGCCCGGCGGCCTCCTCCAGGCCGAGCAGCGTCTCGAACCAGCCCGGCAGCACGTCGCCGTACTTCTGCCACCAGCCCGGGGAGCTGGCGCGGCGGGCGAGGGCCAGGAACTCGGAGCGCTCCTGCTCGTCCGTGACGCCGTAGAGGGTGAGGAGGTCGGAGACGTCGCGGTCCTTGTACCCGACCCGGCCGAGCTCCAGGCGGCTGATCTTGGCGTGGGACGCCCGGATCGCATCACCGGCTGCCTCACGGGAGACGCCGGCGGCCTCCCGGAGCCGACGCAGGTGAGTGCCCAGCAGAATGCGAAGAACCGTGGGCCCTCCATGCTGCTGAGAGAGTGCCCTGCGTACCGATGAAGTCTGCTCCGGTGACGCTGACATCTGGCCTGCCCCTGTCCCGCGGTGTGTGATTCGACCGCTCAGTCTCTCACTGTGGAGGGTTCGGTGTACAGCTACTACGGAGTTCAACCAGGGCCTCTCGCCGCGCCGTTGACGATCAGATCGTCGAACTGGCCGTCCTTCGCGCCGAGCAGGAAGGCGGTGATCTCCGCCTGCGTGTAGATGAGTGCCGGTCCGCCCGGATCGCGCGAGTTGCGCATCGCGATGTCCCCTCCGGGGAGTCCTGCGACCTCCACGCACTCGCCGTTCGGATTGCTGAAACGACTCTTCCGCCAGGTGATTCCGGCCAGTTGATCCGCCGGTACACCGTTCGTGACCTGCTGCATCCTGTCTCCTTCTGTGATCGCGACACCAATGTACGTGCACCTGTTCTTGCGAATGAAATTGCATCCGTACTTGCAGCGGCAAGTGCACATCGATCACTATGGCATCGCAACCTGTTTCATCAACGTGCACGTGAGACCGGGGAGTTGGAGATGACCGCACCGGCTGATGGGTGGGTGACCGCCTCCGAGTTCGCAGCGTGCACGCTCGAAGACGACCCCAGGTCCATAGGCATAGCCCGCAACGTCGCCCGGGCGACGCTCCGCGGCTGGCTGCTGGACGAACTCGTCGACGACATCGCCGCCGTCGCCTCCGAGCTGGTGGCCAACGCGCTGCGGCACGGTCTCTGCGAACCGTCCTGGAGCCAGGCCCCCCACCCCGTCGTCCTCAGTCTGCTGCGCCGCGGCTCGGAGGTCGTGTGCGCGGTCTTCGACCCCGGGACCGGCGTCCCGCGGGTGTGCGTCGCCGACCCGTTCGCGGAGTCCGGCCGCGGGATGCGGATCGTGGAGTGCCTCAGCGACAGCTGGGGCTGGAGCGAGCCGGGCCCCTACGGCAAGGCCGTCTGGGCCCGCTTCTCCGCGGGCGGCAGACCCGCGTCCCCGGCGGAGGAACACGGCGTCGAACAGCCCCTCACCAGGTTACTGGTACTGATCGAGGTGCTCACCGGCAGCAGCCCGCCGCAGTTGCAGGCCGTGGCCTGACCCGCGCCCGCGCGCCCCCGCGCCGGCCCCGGGCAACATTCCGTACGCACCCGAGAAACAAATCCCGGCCCCCGTGGGTTGTCGATCCTGGACCAAGGACCAAGGACCATCGACACGGAGGCGGAGGCGGCCGGTGGCGGAACCATCGGGGAAGATCCCTGCGGCACGGACCCCAGCGGACGAGACCCCACCGGAGCGGACGCCCCCGCGAAGCGCGCCCGACGGCTGGGCACGGCGGCTCGTCCGGCACACCCTGCGCTACCGCCGCAACGTCCTGCTCTCCCTCGGCGCCTCCCTCGCCGGGATGGGCATCATGGCGCTCGTCCCGCTCATCCCCAAGCTGATCATCGACGACGTGATCGTCTCCGGCGACCGGCCGCTCGCGCCCCTGGCCGCCGTCATGGTCCTCGCCGCCCTCGCCGTCTACGGCCTCACCTACGTCCGGCGCTACTACGGCGGCCGGCTCGCCCTCGACGTGCAGCACGACCTGCGCACCGAGATGTACGACGCGATCGTCCGGCTCGACGGCCGCCGCCAGGACGAGCTGTCCACCGGCCAGGTCGTCGGCCGCGGCACCACCGACCTCCAGCTCGTCCAGGGCCTGCTCTTCATGATCCCGATGATGATCGGGAACGTGCTGCTCTTCGCGGTCTCCCTGGTCGTCATGCTCGTGTTGTCCCCGACGCTCACCCTCGTCGCCCTCGGCGTCGCCCCCGCCCTGTGGTTCATCGCGAACCGCAGCCGCACCCGCCTGTTTCCCGCCACCTGGTACGCCCAGCAGCAGGCCGGCACCGTCGCCTCGGTCGTGGACGGCGCCGTCGGCGGCGTCCGCGTCGTCAAGGGCTTCGGCCAGGAGGGGCAGGAGACCGGCAAGCTCCGCACCATCAGCCGCAAGCTCTACGCGGCCCGGCTGCGCACCGTCCGCATGAACGCCCGCTACACCCCCGCCCTCCAGGCCGTGCCCTCGCTCGGCCAGGTCGGCATGCTCGCGCTCGGCGGCTGGATGGCCACCCGCGGGCAGATCACCCTCGGCACCTTCGTCGCCTTCTCCACCTATCTCGCGCAGCTCGTCGGCCCGGTCCGGATGCTCGCGATGATGCTCACCGTCGGCCAGCAGGCCCGCGCGGGCGTGGAGCGGGTCTACGAGCTGATCGACACCGAGCCGGAGCTGTCCGACCGGCCCGGCGCCCACGAGCTGCCCGCCGACGCCCCCGCCGACGTCGAGTTCGACGGCGTGACCTTCGGCTACGACCCCGACCACCCGGTGCTGGACCGGCTGACGCTGCGCGTCGAGCCCGGCGAGACGATGGCCGTCGTCGGCGCCTCCGGCAGCGGCAAGTCGACCCTGTCGATGCTGATCCCCCGGTACTACGACGTGGCGCCCGACGGCGGCGCGGTCCGCATCGGCGGCCACGACGTACGCGACCTGACGCTGCCCTCGCTGCGCGCGGCCATCGGGCTCGTGCCCGAGAACAGCTTCCTGTTCTCCGAGTCCGTCCGGGACAACATCGCCTACGGCAAGCCCGACGCCACCGACGAGGAGATCCGCGCCGCCGCCCGCGCCGCCCAGGCCGACGGCTTCATCACCGCGCTGGGCAACGGCACCGGTCCCGCCGACGGCGGCGGCGCCGCGGGCGCGGGGCTCCCCGAGGGCTACGACACCGTCGTCGGCGAGCAGGGCATGACCCTCTCCGGCGGCCAGCGCCAGCGTGTCGCGCTGGCCCGCGCGATCCTCACCGACCCCCGGCTGCTGCTCCTGGACGACGCCACCTCCGCGGTCGACGCCCGCGTCGAGCACGAGATCCACGAGGCGCTCAAGAGCGTCATGGCCGGCCGCACCACGCTGCTCATCGCCCACCGCCAGTCCACCCTGGCGCTCGCCGACCGCATCGCCGTCCTCGACGGCGGCCGGCTCGTCGACGTCGGCACCCACGAGGAGCTGCAGGCCCGCTGCTCCCTCTACCGCCGGCTGCTGACCGACCCGGACGAGCTGGCGGACCGCGAGCGCGACCCGGCCGGCCAGGTCGCCGCGGACACCCACGCCAGCGTCGACGGGATCACCCCCGGCCTGTGGGTGCGCAAGGAGACCGGCGAGAAGAGCGCCGCGGCCGGGGGCAACTCCACCGCCTCCGCCGGCGACCCCTCCGGCTTCGCCGGCATGCTCGCCGGCTCGCCCGGCAGCCCCGAGCTGCTGGCCAAGGTCGCCGCCCTGCCGCCCGCCACCGACACCC
>NZ_JACBXC010000398.1 GCF_013870535.1 Streptomyces phytophilus
ACGCCCTCGACCTGCCCTCCGCCGCTTTCTGGCGGCTGGACGTACCGCCCCTGACCGGCACCGAACTGACCGGCCGCGCCGGCCGCTGGAACCTCCGCTGCGGCATCCCGCTCACCCCCGGCCCCTGATCACCGCCCCGCGGGGGAATACCGACCACCGCCCCGCCCGTTTGCGCGGTCATGCGAGTAGAGATCTGGTCCGATGTCGTCTGCCCCTGGTGCTACATCGGCAAGGCCCGGTTCGAGAAGGGTCTCGCCGCCTTCGCCGGGCGCGACGAGGTCGAGGTGGTGCACCGCTCGTACGAGCTGTCCGCCGGGGCGCCGCGGGACGGCGGCCTGCCTCTCGGCCCCGAGCTGAAGGCCAAGTTCGGCTGGGACGACGCGCAGCTCAAGGCGATGGAGGACCGGGTCGGCGCCGCCGCCGCGTCCGAGGGGCTCGGCATGCGCCACGACCGGTTCGTCACCGGCACCTTCGACCTGCACCGCCTCCTGCACCTCGCCAAGGAGCGCGGCGTACAGGAGCGGCTCCTCGACGCGCTCTACACGGCGAACTTCGCCGAGGCCCGCCCGATCGGCGACGACGACACGATCGTGGAGATCGCGACCGGCGCCGGCCTCGACGCCGACGAGGTGCGCAAGGTCCTCGCGGACGGGGACGCCTACGCCGACGCCGTACGCGCCGACGAGAAGGAAGCCGCCGAGCTGGGTGCCAACGGCGTGCCGTTCTTCGTCATCGACCGCCGCTTCGCCGTCTCCGGCGGGCAGCCGGCGGACGTCTTCACGCAGGCCCTGGAGCAGGCCGCCGTGCGCAGGCTGCAGGACGTCGCCGGCACGGGCGGCCAGGGCCTCTGCGCGGACGACCACGCCTTTGACGCGCCGTAGCGGACCGTATACGCGGAAGTAGCGGCGGACACGGCCGCGCCCCCCGCCCGGATCTCCGGGCGGGGGGCGCGGCCGTACGCCGTCATCTCACCGCACGGGCGTGAAGTCCCGCGCGCCGATGTAGTCCGGCCGCCGCACGGGCGCCGCGAACGGCTCCACCGCCGCGTTCTCCACGCTGTTGAAGACGAGGAAGACGTTGCTGCGCGCGTACGGCGTGATGTTGTCACCCGAGCCGTGCATGCAGTTGCAGTCGAACCAGGTCGCCGACCCCGCCGAGCCGGTGAACAGCTTGATGCCGTGCGCTTCCGCCATCTCCGTCAGCGCCCCGTCCGACGGCGTGCCGGCGTCCTGCATCTGCAGCGACTTCTTGTAGTTGTCCTTCGGCGTGGAACCCGCGCAGCCGAGGAAGGTCTTGTGCGACCCCGGCATGATCATGAGGCCGCCGTTGGTCTCGTAGTTCTCCGTCAGCGAGATCGAGACCGACACGGTCCGCATGTTCGGCAGGCCGTCCTCGGCGTGCCAGGTCTCGAAGTCCGAGTGCCAGTAGAAGCCGCTGGCGCCGAACCCGGGTTTGACGTTGATCCGGCTCTGGTGGATGTACACGTCGGAGCCGACGATCTGCCGCGCCCGGTCGAGGACGCGCTCGTCGCGCACCAGCTTGCCGAAGACGTCGCTGATCTTGTGGATCTCGAAGATGGAGCGCACGGACTTCGTGCTGGCCTCGACGATCGAGCGCGCGTCGGCGCGGATCTGCGGGTCGGCGACGAGCCGGTCCAGCTCCGCCTTGTACGTCTCCACCTCCTCCGCGGTGATCAGCTGGTCGACCGTCAGGTAGCCGTTGCGCTCGTAGCCCTCCAGCTCCCAGGGCGGGATGGGCCCGTCGGCACCCGGTTCCGACCAGACCACCGGGTCCTGACGAGGCGTGCTCACTTCGTCGGCGCCGCGCGTCGGGTAGAGGTCGGTGACAGTCGGGCTGGCCATGGTTCTCAGTCCTCCTCAGTCAGCAGCGGGTACACGCCGTTCTCGTCGTGGTCTTCGCGGCCCGTGACCGGCGGGTTGAAGACGCAGATGCAGCGGAAGTCCTGCTTGATCCGCATCGTGTGCTTCTCGTGCCCGTCCAGCAGGTACATCGTCCCCGGCGTGATGACGTGCCTCTCGCCGGTCTCGTCGTTGGTGAGTTCGGCTTCGCCCTCGACGCAGACGACGGCCTCTATGTGGTTCGCGTACCACATGGAGGTCTCGGTGCCCGCGTAGAGCACGGTCTCGTGGAGGGAGAAGCCGACGCGCTCCTGCGCGAGCACGATGCGCTTGGACTCCCAGGTGCCCGACGCGGACCTGATGTGCCGGTCGGTGCCCTCAAGCTCCTTGAAGGATCGGACGATCACGGTGCTTCTGTGCCTCTCTCTCGGATTCGGCCCGGCGCTCTGCCGGTGGTCTCTCGGCGTGTACGCATCCGCCCGTACGGGACGGGGCGGGCCGCGCGCCCCCGGCCGTCAGGTGGTCTCGCGGACCGCCCGCGCCAGCGTGCGCAGCCCCTCGTCCAGGATGTCCGGCGTCGTCGTGAGCGCCGGCAGCAGCTTGACGACCTCGCTCTGCGGCCCCGAGGTCTCCAGGATGAGCCCCAGCTCGAAGGCGCGCCGGCAGACGCGCGTCGCGCGCGCCGGGTCGGGGAACTCCAGCCCCCACACCATGCCGCGGCCGCGGTACGTGGCGTCGGTGTCGGCGTGCTCCGCGCAGATGGCGATCAGCGCCTGCTCGATCTGCTCGCCGCGGGCGAGGGTCTGCTTCTCCATCTGCCCGTCGGCCCAGTACGTGTCGAGCGCGGCGGTGGCGGTGACGAACGCCGGGTTGTGGCCGCGGAACGTGCCGTTGTGCTCGCCCGGCTCCCAGACGTCCAGCTCCGGCTTGAAGAGCGTGAGGGACATCGGCAGCCCGTAGCCGCTGATGGACTTGGACAGCGTGACGATGTCCGGCGTGATGCCCGCGTCCTCGAAGGAGAAGAAGCCGCCGGTGCGCCCGCAGCCCATCTGGATGTCGTCCACGATGAGCAGCATGTCGCGGCGTTTGCACAGGTCGGCGAGGCCGCGGAGCCACTCGGCGCGGGCCACGTTGATGCCGCCCTCGCCCTGGATGGTCTCGACGATGACGGCGGCGGGCTTGTTGAGCCCGGAGCCCTGGTCCTCCAGCAGCCGCTCGAACCACAGGAAGTCCGGGACCTGGCCGTCGAGGTAGTTGTCGAACGGCATGGGGGTGCCGTGCACCAGCGGGATGCCGGCGCCGGCGCGCTTGAAGGCGTTGCCGGTGACGGCGAGCGAGCCGAGCGACATGCCGTGGAAGGCGTTGGTGAACGAGACGATCGCCTCGCGGCCCTTGACCTTGCGGGCCAGCTTCAGCGCGGCCTCGACGGCGTTGGTGCCCGTCGGCCCCGGGAACATGACCTTGTACGGCAGGTCGCGGGGGCGCAGGACGACGTTCTGGAAGGTCTCCAGGAACGCGCGCTTGGCGGTGGTGGCCATGTCCAGGCCGTGCACGATGCCGTCGCGCTCCAGGTAGTCGAGCAGGGCGCGCTTGAGCACGGCGTTGTTGTGGCCGTAGTTGAGTGAGCCGGCGCCGGCGAAGAAGTCGAGGTAGGTGTGGCCGTCCTCGTCGTACAGATAGCTGCCCTGGGCCCGGTCGAAGACCGCGGGCCAGCCACGGCAGTAGCTGCGCACCTCCGACTCCAGGGTCTCGAAGACGCTCAGGGCGGGCGGTGTGATGGTCACAGCGTTCTCCTGGGAGATGATCCGATGTGCGGGGGGTACGAATGGGGCGGTGCGCTCAGCTCGCGAGGGGGCCGATGCGGTACAGCAACTCGGGCTCGTGTCCGTCCGGGAAGTGCTCCCCGCGGAACAGCACGTCCCGGTCGACGCCGGCGCCGTGGCGGCGCGCGTACGAGCGGAAGAGCTGGTCGGAGGCGGAGTTGTCCGGGGTGATGGTCGTTTCGAGGCGGCGTATGCCGCGGTCGAGCAGCGCGCGCTCGGTCAGTCCGTCGAGCAGCGCGCCGGCGAGTCCGCGGCCGCGGAACGCGGCGTCCACGGCGATCTGCCAGACGACGAGGGTCTCCGGCCGGGCGGGCCGGATATAGCCGGTGACGAAGCCGACCGGGGCGCCGTCCGAGTCCCGCGCCACGACGGTGGTGTCGGCGAAGTCGCGACACCACAGCAGGTAGCTGTACGAGGAGTTGAGGTCCAGCGACCCGGAGTCGCGTGCGATGCGCCAGATCGCGGCGCCGTCCTCGATTCGCGGGGTGTCCAGCCGGACACCCGCCTCGTCTGCAGCCGCGGAGCGGGGTTTATCGGGAGGGCCTGCTAGGTCTGCTTGTGCGGCAGTCATGCAGATTGAATTTACCTAGGGGAAATTGAAATCGCACGGCCGACAGGGGTTACAAAAGGGACGTAGGTGTGTTATCCGCGGGCACGCGCGAGCGCGCGAATCGAAGGAGATATGCCCGGTATCTTATGGAATTCCCGGGGGGACTTGGCGCCCAAGCCGGAAATGTAACGGGTTGATAACGACTCCGGCCGGTGTCCGGATTGAGAAGGTTGACTGGCCGAAAATTTACGTGGTTTACCCGGCGAGGAAGCGGGCAGAAGAAGACGGGAAAATCACTTCGCGGAGGCGACGATAAACTGCCGTTAAACATACGTCAATGCCTCACCCCCCGTGTTCGTTCCTTTGCGTGAAGATGCCTGTGGCACTCCCGGGAGATCGCCGGGACCGGCCGCCCGCTAAGGTGCCGCGCATGAGCGAGAGCCCGGTGCTGCGCGTGAGGGGCCGGGTGCTGACCGGCCGCGAGGAAGTCCGCGACGAGCTGTGGGTGGTGGGTGGACGCGTCACCTTCACGCCACCGGCCGCCGCGCGTGAAGTCGTCGACGTCGAGGGCTGGGCGCTGCCGGGGCTCGTCGACGCCCACTGCCACGTGGGGCTCGACGCGCA
>NZ_JACBXC010000399.1 GCF_013870535.1 Streptomyces phytophilus
GCACCGCTGGGCGGTGCTGCTCCAGGGGCCGCCCGGCTGCGGCAAGACGGAGATCGCCAAGCAGATCGCCCGCGAGGAGACCGGCCGCGCACCGGTGTACTTCTCGCTGCCGGTGACCAACGTCGAGGACCTGTGCGTGCCGGTGCCGACGGCGGACGGGGCGCTGGAGGCGATGCTCGCCCGGTCGCTGCTCGACCCGGAGCCGAAGGTGCTGATCTGGGACGAGTACAACCGGCCCAAGGACAAGGCGACGTACGCCAAGCTGATGGAGATCACTCAGGAGTGGACGCTCGCCGGCCGCCCGCTGCCCGGCCTGCGCGCGCAGGTGGCGCTGCAGAACCCGCCGTACCACCTCGGCCGCAAGATGCTGGTCAGCAGCAACAACGTGGCCCAGGCCAGCCGGTTCACGGTCAGCTACGAGGTGCAGCCCGCGGACATCCCGGCCAACGAGTGGCTCATCTCGACCTACGGCGAGACCGCCGAGACCGTCCTTGAGTGGTGGAAGAACGACATCGACGACGAAGGCCGCGACTGGGTCACCAAGCGCACCCTGGAACGGCTCATCAAGCTGCACCACGCGGACATACCGCTGGAGCAGGGCCTGATCTACCTCGGCGACGGCGAGTACGCGCCGGTGCCCCTGTCCGGTCTTGAGGCGCGGCTCGCGGAGCGGCCGCACATCGGGCTGGCGGAGCTGGCCGTCGACCTGCCGGGCTGGCAGGCCCGGCTGGCGGCGGCCGTCGAGACGTCCGCGGAGGGCACCAACGACACCGACCTGGTGCACCAGGTGTTCTCCAACGCGGAGGTGTCGCAGCTCGAACGGCACCTCGACGTGGTGGCGCGGCTGCTGCCGCACCTGCCGCCCAAGCTGCGCGCCACCTACCTCGTGGGCCAGGCCGCGGCGCGCCAGCGCTTCTGGATCGCCGCCCTGGCCCGGATGGGGGAGCTGGCCTCCGCGTCCGCCTACTCCTTCTCCGCCGCCTCTCCGGCTGCCCCTTCTTCTTCCTCCCCCTCTTCGTCCCCGTCTTCTTCGTCTTCTTCTTCGTCCTCTTCGTCCTCTTCGTCGTAGTAGTGGTCCTCCCAGTTCTCGTCGATGTCGTCCTCGCTGAACGGGCGGACCATCGGCACCGCGACGGTGGACTGCTCGTGGTCCACCGTCCAGGAGTTGCGGAAGAAGTCGAACTTCAGGTGGAAGAGGCCGTCGTGCTCGGTGAACAGGATCGGCGGCACGAGGAAGTGCGCCACCTCCACGGTGGCCGCCGTGGTGACGAAGTCGTGGGCCGGGGGCACCGGCGGACCACCCTGGCAGGACGCGAAGTTGACCGGCTCCGGCGCCTTGCCGCCCAGCACGTGGATGCGGTTGCCCTCCACGACGAAGCGGTCCGGGTCGAGCACCACGTCCTCGCCGAGCATCATCACCGGCGCGGGCAGCACGTCCGCCTTCGCGGCGTCCTGCGCGCGCACGTAGTGCTTGATGACGTCGGCGTTGCGCGAGGTGTCGAAGCGCGGGCCGAGGAGGCCGCCGTCGCAGATGCCGCACGCGCAGTCGGGCATGTCGTCGGTGGCGGGCTCCTCGGGCGCGGGGAACAGCAGGCTCTTGTCGAACGCCGTGAGGGGTGACGTCCCGCCGCTCTCCTCCAGGAACGCCGGTATCCAGTCGGTGCCCTCGGCCTCGACCACCGTCGTCTCGCACGCCGCGCGGAACGCGCTGTCGCCGACCTTGCAGTTGAAGTAGTCGAGCAGCGTGATCGCCGCGCACACGGCCGGCGACAGGCCGCCGGACGCGGGGAACCAGAAGTCGTGGCCGTTGGCGACGAAGTCAAGACCGCGGAACCGCTTGTGCAGGAACGGCTCGCCTGCCGCGCCGGTGCCGAGGTCGCCGCTCCAGTGCGCCGCGGCGACGCGGTTGTAGTAGTCGTCGGCGTACCGGGCGAGTTCGGGCGCGAAGACGCTCTCGCCCGTCAGATAGCACGCCTTGGCGAAGAGGGCCCCGATCTCCGGGTCGTGCGCGGCGTCCGGCTCGGTGAAGACCAGCTCCGTGCGCAGGAAGACCTTGCGTCCGTCGCGGTACGGGGCACCCTCGTGCTCGTACCGCTGATCGAAGATCACGCAGGTGAAGGGCTCGATGTCGGTGAGCCCTGCGGCGCCCGTCAGGTCGAGGGCGGGGCTGCCCGAGCCGCCGGTGAGGTACAGCAGGACGGTGTAGCGGGAGACGTGGCCGCGCGACCTGTCGTAGTACGGGGTGTCGCGGTGGCGGTGGAAGTTGGCGTCGTCCGGCTCGAAGCGGTTGCAGCGGAAGACGGGGTTGACGTGCGCGAAGCCGTCGATCCGCGGCCGCGGCAGGGCCTTCGCCACCGCCCCGGTGAGGGCCTCGGCGAGCAGCGCCGAGTGGAAGATGAAGCGGTCGCCGCCGCGGGAGCCGGCGTTGAGGGGCGGCACGTAGAGATCCAGGGCGTCCAGGCTCTCCAGCTTCGCGCGCGCCGCGGCGGGCAGCCCGACCGAGAAGGAGTACGCCCCCTCGGCGAACTCCGTGCGGTCCGTCAGCTCGAAGTCCAGCCCGGCGTCCGCGAAGAGCCGGTCGAGCGGGAGGATGTTCTCGTACGTGCGGAACGACATCTCCCGCGGGTCCGCGAACACGGCGGCCAGATACGGCGCCTTCTCGCTGGGCCGCGCGAACAGCTCGCGCACGTCCGCGTCGATGCGCTCGGCGTCGACGAAGCGGACCGCCTTGAACCGCGCCGTCGGATGCCAGGAGACCGCGAGCCCGTCGAGCACGGCGGTGGGCTCCGCGTCGGTGGCGTCGACCAGGGCGCGATACCGGTCGACATCCTCCGCGGGCGCCTGCCCGGCGGCGGCGGACAGGGCGAAGAACCGGTCGCGGAGCTCGATGCTCACACGCTCCTCCAATAACTGCGCAGTACGGGCGGGAGTTGGGGCGCGGCGGCGAGTGTGCGCGCGCCGGCTCCGCCGACGTCGGCGGAGTAGAGCAGCAGCCGGGTGAGCGAGCCGGCGAACGGCGCCGCGAGCAGGGCTTCGGTGCCCTCCTCGCCGATCGCGTTGTAGCGCAGGTCGAGTTCGGTGAGTGCGCCGAAGGCGTGCAGGGCGCGCACCCCCTTCGCGCTGAGCGCGTTGCGCTGGAGGTGCAGCCGCCGTACGCCGGTGAAGAAGGGGTTGGCGGCGAGCGCGGCCAGGCCGCTGTCCCCGATCTGGCAGTAGCGCAGGTCGAGCGTGCGGAGCCGGCCGGGCCCCGCCGCGGCGGCCAGGCTCCGGCCGCCGGCCGCCTCGCTGCGGAAGTACGAGGACACCGCCAGGGCCTTGGCGCCGAGGGCGCCGATGCGGAGGTAGGACAGGTCGACGGAGGTGAACGGGGCCAGGTCGAGCGTCGCGAGCACACCCGCCTCGACCTCGGCGGACGGCAGCGGCTCGCCGTCCTCGTCCGTGTCGTCCTCCCAGTAGTCGAACTCCGCCGGGTCGGACTCCGGCGGCACGATCCGCAGCGCGGTCGCGAACGGCGCGGCGCGCAGGGCCTCGTCGACCGCCCGGGGCGCGTCGTCGTCCTCCCATTCGACGGCGATCGCCGTGGCGAACCCGTGCCGCCGCTCCGCGGCGCTGACCCCCTCCGGCAGCTCCGCGTCCCAGCTCTCCCGGTGCTCCGCCACCAGCGCGTCGATCTCCCGGTCGACGGCGTCCCGGCCGCTGCCGGGACCGACGCGCGAGCGCCGCTCCGCCAGCTGGATCAGCTCCGCGCGGGGGTCGCCGCGCTCCCGCAGCCGGTCGCCGTAGACCAGCCAGGACGCCAGGTCGTCCGGGCGTTCCCGCAGTGTTTCTTCCAGGGCCCCTAAGGTCATTGCCGGAGGCTAACAGCGGCCACTGACACACCGGTTCGGACCCCGGCAGCGCCGGCGGCCCGGTGCGCTGCGATCAACTGATATCCGCCTATCGGACTGCAGATCATTCCTTCGAGTGCTATGTGCCTCCAGATGCAGGAATATCCCGCACCCGCTGGCACGATGATCCACATCTTCCTCCCCGGGGCGGAGTGCCCGAAGCCACCGCTCTCCAGCAGAGATTGCCGGCACCAGCAGGAGGTACGCCGTTGTCCCGTAGCCAGGTCTCCGCAGAGCAGGGCGGCGCAGACGCGCCGCACCGCGACGGGCCCGCCGACGCACCGGAGACCCTGCCGGTGACCGCCGGCCAGCGGGAGGTGTGGCTCGCCGAGCAGCACTCCCCGGGGCACCGGTCCGCCCTGCGGCTCGGCGAGTACCTGGCGATCGACGGGCCGGTGGAGCCCGACCTGTTCGAGGCGGCGCTGCGCCATGTCGTCGGCGAGGCCGACGCGTTGCGCGTACGCCTGGTGCCGGGCGCGGACGGTCCCGTACAAGTACTGGAGCCCCGGCTGCCGTGGACGCTCGCCTTCGTCGACGTGAGCGGCGAGCCCGACCCGGAGGCGGCCGGGCGGGCGTGGGCCGACGCCGACGTGGCCCGGCCGATGGACCTGGCCGAGGGGCCGCTGTTCAGCTTCGCGCTGCTCAAGCTCGGGCCGGAGAGGTTCTGGTGGTACCACACGTACCACCACGCGGCCGTCGACGCGTTCGGCTACGCGCTCGTGGCCCGCCGGGTCGCCGAGGTGTACACGGCTCTCGTAGGGGGCCGGACCCCCGGCCCCTCGCCCTTCGGGTCGCTGGCGACGCTGGTCGGGGCCGACCGGGAGTACCAGGACTCGGCGGACCGGGCCGCGGACCGGGCGTACTGGACGGGGCAGTTGGCCGGCTGGACCCGCCCCCCGTCCAGCGGTGCAGCGGCCGACGCGGGCTGCCGGGGCGGCAAGTCGGACCGGGACGACGGG
>NZ_JACBXC010000004.1 GCF_013870535.1 Streptomyces phytophilus
CCTCACCGGCCCGTAACCCCCCGAACGCCTCGGCTCGGAAAGGACGCTCATGACCTCAACCCTGGCTCCCCCGGTCCCCATCGGAAAGGCCGCCGTCGGAGCACTCGGCATGCTGGCCGTCGCCACCGGCGCCCTGGAGTCGGTGGTGACGCCGACGCTCCCGCTCCTCCAACGCGAGCTGCATCTGAGCCCGGCGGAAGGCGCGCTGCTCAGCGTCGCGCTCCTCATCACCGGCGCGCTCACCACCCCGATCGCCGGCAAGTTCGGCGACCGCTACGGCGGGAAGCGGGTCCTGATCCGGCTGATGGCGGTGGTCTCGGTGGGCGGCCTGGTGTCCGCCGTGGCGCCGAACCTGCCGGTGCTGCTGCTCGGCCAGGTGCTCCAGGGCGCGATGGTGGGCGCGCTGCCGCTGTCGTTCATCGTCGTACGCGCCCACTTGCCCGCCGGCGAGTCGAAGGTGGCCATCGGGGTCGTCAGCGGACTGTTCGTCGGGGGCGGGATGGCGGGCACGCTGGCGGCCGGGCCGGTGGCTGAAGAGCTGTCCCGGCACTGGATGTTCGCGCTGCCGACCTTCGCGGTCATCGGGTCGACGCTGCTGGTGCACAGGCTGATGCCGTCCGACGGGCCCGGCCGGTCCGACGACCGCGGGTTCGACTGGCCGGGCCTGCTGCTGCTGAGCGGCGCGCTGGGCACGCTCATGGCCATCCTCGCCAAGGTGCCCGAACTCCGCTCGCGGCCCGTGGTGCTCGCGGCCCTCGTCGCGGCACTGGCCGCCTTCACGATCGGCTGGACGGCCGTCGAGCGCCGCGCGTCCGCGCCGATGATCGACCTGCGCATGCTGGCACGCCCGGAGATATGGAAGGCGTGCGTGCTGACGTTCCTGATCTGCGTCGGGACCTCGGTGTCGGTCTTCCTCGTACCGCAGTTGCTCGCGCTGCCCAAGGAGGCGTACGGGTTCGGGGCCGGCGCCACCGCGATCGGTTTCCTCCTGCTGCCGGGCGCCGTGGCCGCGTCGCTGGCCGGGCCGCTCGGCGGGCTCGGGACGCGGCGGTTCGGCTCGCGCGCGGTCGTCAGCACCGGTGCCGTCATGCTCGCCGTCCCGCTGTTCGCCCTGGCGGCCGTGCACGGCGAGGTCTGGCACGTCGTCGCCGGCAAGGCGCTGATCGCGCTCGCCAACGGCCTGTGCGTCACGGCGATGATGACGAGCACCGCCACGTCCGTCGAGCAGCGCGACACCGGCATCGCCAGCAGCCTGATCCTCGTCACCCGGGTGGTCGGCTTCGCCGTGGGCGCGCAGCTCGCCGGCGCCCTCCTCACCGCCGGGACGCCCGCGGGCGGGCAGATCCCGGCCGAGTCCTCCTTCGTCACCGGCTTCGTCATAGCCGGCGCCGTCACGGCGCTGTCCCTGCTGGTCACGCGCACCATGAGCAAAGGAGCCAAGGAATGAGCCCGACCCCCACCCGCGTCCTGATCTCCGGGGCCAGCATCGCGGGCCCCGCCCTCGCGTACTGGCTCAACCGCCGCGGCTACGCGGTCACCGTGGTGGAGAAGGCCGGCACCCTCCGCGCCGGCGGCTACCCCATCGACGTACGCGGCACCGCTTTGGAGGTCGTCCGCAGGATCGGCATACTCCCCCGCCTGCGCGACGCCCACATCGACCTGCGCCGGCTGACGTTCCTCGCCGGCGACGGCAGCGAGGTGGCCGCGGTCCACCCGCACGCGGTCACCGGCGGCGTCGCGGGCCACGACCTGGAGGTACGGCGCGGGGACCTGACCGACGCCCTGTACGCGGCGGTCCGCGACGACGTGGAGTTCGTCTTCGACGACTCGGTCGACACCCTGGAGCAGACCGGCCACGGGGTCGACGTCGCCTTCCGCGGGGGCGGGCGGCGTACGTACGACATGGTGTTCGGCGCCGACGGGATGCACTCCCGCACCCGGGAACTGCTCTTCGGCCCCGAGGAGCAGTTCCACCGCTACCTCGGCTACTGCTTCGCCGTCTTCACCGTGCCCAACACCTTCGGGCTCGCCCACGAGACCGTCATGTGGAACACCCCCGGCAGAGCCGCGGCACTCTACGCCACCGGCCCCGACGACGACGTCCACGCCTTCCTGAACTTCGCCCGCCCCACCCCGCCGTTCGCCGCCTTCCCGGACCCGCGGGCCCAACGGCACCTGGTCGCCGAGGTCTTCGCCGACGCGGGCTGGGAGGTCCCGGGCATGCTGACCGCGATGCACGAGGCGGACGACGTGTTCTTCGACGCGGTCGCCCAGATCCGCATGCCCCGCTGGACCAGCGGCAGAGCCGCCGTACTCGGCGACGCCGCGTACGCCCCCTCGTTCCTCACCGGCCAGGGCACCAGCCTCGCCCTCGTCGGCGCGTACATGCTCGCCGCCTCGCTGGCCGGCCGGGACCGCACCGGGGGCTTCGCCGCGTACGAACACGACACCCGCGACTTCGTCACCCAGAACCAGAACCTGGTCGGCAAGGGCGGCGCCACCCTCTTCCCGACCACCCCGGAGGCCCTGCACGCCCGCAACACCAGACTCCGCACCCTCACCACCCTCCCCGCCCCCCACCCCCGCCCGGCCCACACGGCCCTCACCCTGCCCTGACTCCGCTCGGTTCACGCGCCGTTGCCCGAGCGGAAGAAGCCCCGGTCGCCCCCAGGGGGGCGACCGGGGCCCACCGGAGACCAGGTCTACGCGCGGCCACCTGCGGGTGCGTACTTGAAGCCAACTGCCCGTGCTGTCACGCTCGTTGGAGGTCCGGCACCCGGCCGGCCCATGTGCCGTGCCCCCCACACCCGGCAGCGGCAGGTGTCAACTCCCGGAGAGAGGTACTCCCGTGGACACGTCCCGAATACCGCGCGCCACGCTGATCTCCGCCGTGGCTCTGGCCGCGGCGGCCACCGGTACGCTGCCCTCCCTCGCGGCAACGCCCGCCGGACCCGCAACGTCCTCCGTCGTCGCGTACGACGACACGTACTACAAGGACGCGCTCGGCAAGGAGGGCGACGAGCTCAAGAGCGCCCTGCACACCATCATCAGCGACCAGACCAAGATCTCGTACAGCCAGGTCTGGGACGCACTCATGGCGACGGACGAGGACCCGGAGAACCCGGCCAACGTCATCCTCCTCTACAGCGGTGACTCGCAGAGCAAGGACTCCAACGGCGGCAACGCCGACGACTGGAACCGCGAGCACGTCTGGGCCAAGAGCCACGGCGACTTCGGTACGTCGACCGGTCCGGGCACCGATGTGCACCACCTGCGCCCCACCGACGTGACGGTCAACAGCACCCGCGGGAACAAGGACTTCGACTACGGCGGCAGCCCGGTCGACCAGGCCCCGGGGAGCTTCAGCGACGACGACTCCTTCGAGCCCCGCGACGAGGTCAAGGGCGACGTCGCCCGCATGATCCTCTACATGGCCGTTCGCTACGACGGCGGCGACGGCTTCGCCGACCTGGAGCCCAACGACCAGGTCGACAACGGCTCGTCGCCGGCCATCGGCAAGCTCTCGGTCCTCAAGGAGTGGAACGCCGAGGACCCGCCGAGCGACTTCGAGCGGAACCGCAACCAGGTGATCTTCGACCAGATCCAGCACAACCGGAACCCGTTCATCGACCACCCGGAGTGGGTCGACTCGATCTGGCCCTAACGCAGGAGGCCGCGGACGCGGGCGGCCAGGGCCCCGGACTCAGGGGCGGACACGACCTTTCCGCAGTCGCGCGCGCCGGCAGGATCACCTGCATCGTCCCGATGATCCTGCCGGCCGCGCGCGTGGCCGTAGATACGCCGCCAAGGCTCACACCACGGCCTGACGCCCAGAGCCTCGGTGCCCGCCGCGGGACGGTTGCGCTCGTGCACTACAGGCGGACGATGATCAGGGCGATGTCGTCGCGGGCTCCGCCGGCTACGCCGAGGCGGGCGAGCAGGGAGTCGGCGAGGCGTTCGGTGGCGGCGGTGCTGTAGCGGGCGAGTGTGTCTGTCAGCCGGTGCAGGCCGGCGTCGATGTCTTCGCCGCGTCGCTCGATGAGCCCGTCCGTGTACAGGACGAGCGTGTCGCCGGTGCGGTAGGGCAGGCTGGCGTGGGGGCGCGGGATGTGCCGGGGGCGTGTGCCCAGCGGGGGGTCGGTGGACTTGTCCAGCAGATCGCAGGTGCCGTCGGGGTGCAGCAGGACCGGCGGGAGGTGGCCGGCGCTGCTGTAGGTGATCCGGCGGCGTTCGGGGTCGATGACGGCCTTGACGGCGGTGGTGGCCAGCGCCCCTTCGACGGCGTAGGAGTAGAGGTCCAGGAGATCCAGCGCCTTTCCGGGCTCGCGCAGTGCCCGGACCCCGGCGGACAGTGCGCTGCGCAGCATGCCCATGGTGGCCGCGGCTTGAAGGCCGTGCCCCACGACGTCGCCGACGGCGACGGCGAAGCCGTTGTCCGGGAGGTCGATCACGTCGTACCAGTCGCCGCACACGTTCAGGGAGCCGGAGGCGGGCAGGTAGCGCACCGTGATGTGCTGGTGGTGCGCCAGGTCCGGCGAGCGGAGCATGGTCTCCTGCAGGGTCACGGCGACCTGCCGTTCCCTGGCGTGGGCACGGCGCAGTTCCTCGTTGAGCCGCTGCAGCTCTCGCGCCCGCACGTACAGCTCGGCGTCCATCGCCTCCCGTTCGCCGAGGGCGCGGTCCCGGTCGTCGTTGTCGTCCGGCTGAGCTGCGCGGGCCAGGATGAACGGGGTCACGTCCTCGACCCGGTGGATGATCCACGCGACCTGTCCGTCCGGCCCGAGGACGGGGGTGTTGATCGGAGACCACCACCGCTCCTCGAACGTTCCCGGCCGGCCCGGGCGGGGGATGTCGTACTTCGTCAGCGCCATGGTGTCCGGCGTCTTCGTGCGCAGGATCCGGTGCAGCGAGGCGTCCAGGTCCTGCATCCCGGTGGCGTGCGGGTCCGCCGGATTGCTGGGGAAGGCGTCGAACATGTACTGGCCGATCAGGTCTGCCCGGGTCCGGCCCGTCGCCTGCAGGTACGCCTCGTTGACATCGACGATCACCAGATCCGGGCCCAGTACCAGGTTCGGATTGGGCGCGGCCATGAACAGCGCTTTGTAGTCGATCTGCGAGGTCACAGGCCCGTACCAGCCCTTTCCACCCGTAGAGTGCCCGCCAGCCACCTGCCGCCAATCTAGACGGGGCGCGCTGATCGCTCCCGCCGTGATCCGCCAACCGGACGTGACCGGCGACGCGGCCACCGGCTCCCCGGCACCGGCCGCGACCTGCTGGTGGGAGCCGAGTGGGTCGAGGATGGAGCTCCTGGACATCAGAGACCCGGCCGTCGACAACGGCTGTCGGTTCCGGCCCTGGGGGCACACGGCTGCGTCAGCGGGGGGCGTGCCGTCGAGCAGGTAGGTGTCGACGGCCTTGGTGACGCAGCGGTTGTAGAGGTAGGACCCGTGGCCCTCCTCCTGCGCGGTCAGCAGGACACCGACGTTCTCGCCCAGCTCCCTGGCCATGCGCTCGGCGCCCACGTACGGCGTCGTCGGGTCACCGGTGCCGGCCACGACGAGGATGGGGGCGGCGCCGTCCGCGCTGACGTCGAGCGTGGCGCGTTCCCCTTCGAAGGGCCAGTCGTAGCAGAGGTAGACGCCCCCGGACGAGGCCCTGCCGAAGACGGGGGAGGCTGCCTCGATCCGGTCGTTCATTTCCTCGGTCCGGCCGGATCCGGGACGCACGTTGGAGTCGGCGCAGGTGATTGCGACGTAGGCGGACGTGCCGTTGCCGCCGGAGGCTGTGCCGCCGGCGGCGGCGCCGGCCCCGGCCCGGGTTCGGGAGCCCGGTGCGTGGTCGTACGCCTCCTCCATCAGTTTGCGGCCGGTGCCCCGCTCCATGACCTCGGTGAGCGCCTTCGCCAGCGGTCGGCGGCCGTCTTCGCCCCGGTCCAGGTAGTTCGCGATGGCGCGAGCGGCGAGGTCTCCGTCGAGCTTCTCCCCGCCGCCGGTGGGCGCGGGCGCCCTGTCAAGCCGGTCCAGCAGCGCGACGACCCGCCGACCGGCCTGGGCGGGGACACTCCCGGTGGGGCAGTCGTCGTAGGCGTCCGCACAGTGTTCGGCGAAGCGGTCGAAGGCACGCTGGACGGCCCTGACCTGGCTGAGTTCCTCTTGCTGGCGGTCCAGGGTCGGGTCGACTGGGGCTTCGAGCACAAGGCGGCCCACGTTCTCGGGGAAGAGATGGGCGTAGACACCGCCCAGCGCGGTGCCGTAGGAGACACCGAAGAAGTGCAGCTTCTCGTCGCCGAGGAGGTAGCGCATCAGGTCCAGGTCGCGGGCCGTGTGCGAGGTGCCGACGTACGGCAGTAGCCGGCCGGAGTGCTTCTCGCAGGCTTCGCTTCCCTCGAACGACTCCTTCCCGCAGCTGACGGGAGCGGTCCCGCCCACGCCGCGTGGATCGAAGCTGACCAGGTCGTAGCGCTCGCGCAGCGGGGCGTAATCATCGGCGTACCGGGGAAGTCCCACGACCCCGGACCGGCCGGGACCGCCGAAGTTGAACAGGAGGGATCCGATCCGCTGCTTCTCCGGTCCGGTGGCCCTTTGCCGGATCATCGCGACGTCGATCGTGTCGCGACCGGGCCGACGGTAGTCCAGCGGGGCCTTCATCGTGGCGCACTCCCAGCCCTCGCCCGGTGCGTCACCGCTTCCCTGCGCCTCGGACGGCGGCGGGCAGGCCGACCAGTCGAGCCGCTGGCCGGCGGTGAAGGCCGCGGGAAGCCCGGGCGGCGGGTTCGCAGCCTTGCGCTCGACCCGGCGGCTCGCTTCACCCCCCTTCGACGACCCGGACGAGTCCGAGCCCTCGACGAGGTCGCACCCGGCCCCCGCGACCACGAAGACGGCGGCGAGCAGAACCGCCGCGGCCCGCCTCGCTCCGGCGAATCGGGCCGGCCGCCCCGAGATCCAGCCCCGCGTACGCATCCGCGACCCCCTGCCCCCGCAACACCATGCCGCACAGGCAGCAGGATCGGCCCGTCGCCTAGCGGGACCCGGCCACCTCCGCGCTACACTTCCGAGCAGATTGGGCTGATTTGTCCATATCTGCCCTCAAGTCCATCACCGACATTACATCCCATAGGGTGCTGAATGACCCTACGTCCTGTAGGGGATAGCTGGATGACCGCCGTGACGCCGAGCATTATCCGGGCAACCCTAGTCCGCCGAGGAGCAGCGCCGAGTAGCAGGCTCCTCCCGGCGACGGTGGCGGTGACGTTCGCGCTGGCACAGCTGGCCCTCGTACGCCCGGGGATGGGGCTCGGCTGGGACGAGTCGGTGTACGTCAGCCAGATCAGCGGGCACGCCCCGGCGGCGTTCTTCAGCGCCCCGCGCGCTCGCGGCATCTCGCTGTTGGTGGCGCCGATCGCGGCCTGGTCGTCGTCGACTCCGCTGCTGCGCGTCTACCTCGCCGTCCTGTCCGGCATCGGGCTGTGGCTGGCCCTGCGCGCCTGGCGGGGTCTGCTCCCCGCGAAGGTGGTCGCGCTGGGCGGTGCCCTCTTCGCCTCCCTGTGGGTGACGCTCTTCTACGGCCCGCAGGCCATGCCCAACTACTGGGTGGCGATCGGGGCGCTGGCCGGTGTCGGCTGCTTCCTGCGCGCCCAGGCGGACCGGGCCCGGCGCGCTCCGGTGTGGGGGCTCGCGGCGGCCGGGGCGCTGATGGCGTTGATGAGGCCGATGGACGCGGCGTGGGTGGGTCTGCCGCTGCTCTTGGCACCGCTCGTCGTCCGCCAATGGCGGTACGGCCGGCTGCCGGTCGCCCTCGCGGCGGGGCTCGCGGCCGGTGCGGCCGCATGGGTGATCGAGGCGTACACCGGTTACGGCGGCCTGGGCCGGCGGCTCCACGACGCCTCGCTCATCCAGGGCAGGCTGAGCTGGAACGTCGCCGTCGACGACCAGATGCGCAGTCAGAACGGGCGCACTCTGTGCCGGCCGTGCACGGGTGGGATGCCGAATCCGGTGGTGTTCGCCTGGTGGTTCGTCTTTTCCGTGCTGGCCGCGGTCGGGCTCGCGGTGGCGGTCCGGGCACGGCGCGCGGCCGGGGCCGCCGCGTTGCCGCTTGCCTGCGCGGCGGCGGCCGCGTTCCCGTACCTGTTCCTCATCGGCTATGCCGCTCCCCGGTTCCTGCTGCCGGCGTACGCTCTGCTGGCGATTCCGGCCGCCTACGGCCTCGTCCTCCTGGTACAGGCAACCCCGAGCCATGCCTGGCGGGCGACTGCGGTGACGCTGGCCGCCGTCGTTCTCGCCGGGCACCTGGTGGTGCAGCTGACCGTGCTGCACCAACTCGTCGATCGCACCACCGAAAGCCACCGCGACTGGGCCCGGACCGCCGGCGCGCTGAACCGCGCGGGAGTCCGGCCGCCGTGCGTGCTCACCGGAGACGAGGCGATCGCACCGCACATCCCGATCGCCTTCAGCGCCGCTTGCTCATCGGCCGACACCGACGGCCACAACGGCAACACCACTGCGGCGGCGCTGGCTCGTGAGGCGGGCCGGATCCCGGTAGCGGTGCTCACGACCCGTACGGCGCCGCCGGCCTTCGCCCGGGACTGGCGGCTGATCCACGTCCACCGGCAGATCTACGCGTACGTCGGCCCGGCGGTCCAGAGGTTGAGCAGGGCCGGGAGCGCTTGATCGAGCGGACGGGCAGGGGGCGATGAGCACCATGCTGATGCCGCCGGGGGTGCCGGCCTCCGGTGGCGGCCTGCGCAGTCGCGCTCCGTTCCGCGACGTCTGATGCGCCGCAGCGGGAGCCGTGTCCGGCCGCCGCCGGGCAGGCGGCCCAAATGGTCTTTGACCGGGCACGCTGGCCCCTCCGCGGGGCCGGAGGGGCCAGGTGGCGGTGTTTGCTCGGGCGGCGGCGGTCTACCGGGTGTGCTTGTTCGTGGTTGGGGCGTTGGTGAGTTCCATCGTGCCCGTGGTCTTCAGCGGCGCGCCGCTGCCGTCCGCTGGGGCGGCGGTCAGTTCCCAGGTGTAAGTGCCGTCGTTGGCGTAGCGGCCGTTGCCGGTTCGGCCGTCCCAGGAGAAGGCGACGGCGGCGGCGTGTTCGTCGGCGGGGGCGGTGAATACCGTACGGCCGGATTCGTTGCGGATCGTCACCTGGCTGTCGGTGGCCGGCTTGGAGAGTTGCCAGTCGGCGTCCCACCTGGGGTCGGCCGGCGACGCCAGGTTCACCGACTGCTCGACGCGCGCCTCGATCTCCGTCACCGGGGCAGTGGCGACACCCGGGTCGACGACGGTGATCCGGGCGTCGTCCTCCTTGGCGTAGGCGAGGGTGCCGCCGAAGCGGTCGGTCTCCACGAGGGGGCCGCTGTACCGGGACGCGAAGCTCTCGACGACGTACGGGTTCCCCCCGATCGGGGTGAGGAGGAGGCGGAGGCGTTCGCGTTGGTACGCGAGCACGTAGCCGTCGCCGAGGATGCCCCGCGGGGTGTACGTCGTCCGCCGGGTCTGCGTGTCGTAGACGCCGTGGCCGGAGTCGGTGATCCCCCGGGGGTCGCAGTCCCAGTACACCCAGTGCCCCACGGCCTGCATCTCCCTGGGCGCACAGCCGTTGTGGGTGAACGGCTCCGTCTCCGCCACCTCGCCGGTCTTCAGGTCGACCGCCTGGAGCGTGCCCTCCGTGACCCCGGGCATCCACAGCTCGGTGCCCCACACCGCGAGCCCGCCCAGGCCCCGGTGGACGCGGATCACCTCCGGTCCGCCGGAGGCGTCCAGGTCGACGACGTACTGCCGGTCGTCCGTGCCGCTCCCGCTCCCGCCGAACACCACGTAGCGGCCGGAGGCCGAGCGGACCACCGAGTAGTGATCGGAGCCGGTCGGCATCTTCTCGCCGGTCTCCGGGTCCACGGCCGGTACGACCGTCCGTGTGCCGTCCGGCGCCAGCACGACCAATACCTGGTCGCCGTTCGCGTCGAGGGTGGCGACGGCGGTACGGCCGTCGCCGGTGCCGACCGGGCGCCGGTTCTGGTAGACGCGCTGCTCCGTGTAGCCGGTGGCCTGCGCGTCCGGGCGGGCGAGCAGAGACCGCTCGCCCACCGACGGGATCGCGCCGATGTCCCGCTGGTAGAGAGCAGGCAGGTACGTGGCGTCGTTCTCGGCCGTGACGAGCTGTCCGGCCGTGAGCGACAGGTTGGTGAGATCGGCCTGCTTGGGCGCCACCGCACGCACCGCCCGCGGCGCGGGCGCCCCGTCGTCGCCGATGTGGACGCGGTGTACGGCCCAGTCCCGGGACGAGGTGCCGCCGGTGACGGCAACGCCGCCGCCCGGGACCTGCGCCATCCGCCAGCGGGCGTGCTCCAGCAGCCTCTCCGGCTCACCGCCGCCGATCGGCCGGGCCGTGAGGGGCGCGCCCTCGCGGACGCGGAGGTCGTCCGCGTGCTGCTTGAACTCACGCGTGGTCAGCAGCCAGTCGCCGACGAGCCCGAGGTGCGGGGTGCCCTCGTCGTCCGGGCCGAGTTCGATCTCGGTGGCGGCCGCTTGCGGGGTGGCGCGGGGCAGTACGCGGGCCGCGGTGTTGCCGCCTTCGGGCGCGTACCAGGCGATGTGCGTGTCCGAGAACACGAGTTCGGCGTTCGCGCCGGTCGCGCCCGGCAGCACCGGGACGACCTCGGCGGTCGCCAGGTCCAGCAGCCCGACGCCGCGGGTGCCGTCGGGGTGCGCGTACCAGATCGCGACCGTGCGGTCGTCGCCGCCGAGCGTCATGCCGTCTTCCGCGACCCAGCCGTTGAGGCCGGTGACCGGGGTGTCGACGAGCTGCCCGTCCGCCATGCGCAGGACGTGCAGGACGCTGCGCCTGCCATCCGCGTCCTTGGTGGCGGTGAGCACCGTGGAGCCGAAGACGCCCCGGTAGAAGTGGCCTGCCGGCAGCGTGTACGTGGTGGTGGTGCCGGACTCCATGTCCTTCACCTGCACCTTGCTCGGGAAGCTGTAGATCGCGACGGCGTTCCCGCTGGTGACGGAGATGTGGTCGCTTCCGTCGATCGGGTTGGAGTCATCGCTCGGGCGCGAGGCGGGCAGGTCGACCGGCGTACCGTCGTCCGGGACCCACCGGTAGTAGCTGAGCGCGCTCGCGTCCGCGACCTCCGTGCGCTCCACGACGCCGCCGGGCCCGGCCCCGTACAGCGGATTGGCGACCGGCGCGAAGCGGTCGGGCGCCGGGATCGTCACCGGGACGGGTTCGGCATGGGCGGCGGTCATGAGCGACGGCAGGGTTCCGCCGGCGGCCGCCAGGGCCACCGCGGTGGCGAGTCCAGCTCGCACGATCGATCGTCTTCTGTTCGGCTTGCGGCGTGCGGCCACGCAGCACCTCCAAAAGGCGTCGGAAAGGCGGCTGTTCAGCGCGAATCCACAAGGAAGGACGCGGCACAGCCCCCGAGGAGGCGGCAACGTAACACCGCGGACCGCAGAATTCGAACGAACATGCATATGGGTCGTAGGCGGCTATTCCGGACATCCGTCCGGGGCGGCGCACTCACCTCGATGCGGGACCCCTCCCCGACGCGGGCCGCTATAACCCCGGAGAAGACCCTTCAGCCCTTCCGTGGAACGGAGTTCCCCCATGAGGCCGCGCGTACGCTCCAGCCGTGCCGGGTTGTCCACCCTCGCCGCCGTGATCGCGGTGGCGACGGCGGCCACCCTGGCCGGCTGCGGCTCGGACACCGACGACGCAGCGCAGTCCGACGGCGCCGACACCACGACAGTGTCGCCGTCACCCACGGACGAGGAGTCGGATTCGAAACCGGCCTCCCCCTCCCCCACCACCAAACCCGACCCCACGACCTCCGAGTTCACTCCCCTCGCCCCGAAGGACGCAGCGGACGGGACAGACGTCGACGCCTGCGCCGACAGCAAGTGTGAGGTCGCGGTGACCGCGGGCACCACCATTCCCTTCGATCCGGACATCGGCGGGGTGACCATCGCCGACGTCGGCAAGAGCCAGGTGACGCTCGCGATGACCTACCCCAGCGGCGGCAGCGGCTCCATCCAGACGGGAGTCGGACCGCAGGGCGGCAGCTTCGGCAACGTCAACACGACGATCATCGAGTTCGGAGTGCTCGGCATCAAGGACGGCACGGCGGTCGTGAGCTTCGCCCCCGAGGAGCCGTGACGCGCTGCTCCGGAGAAGCCCACACACCCACGGCTTGGTTGCGGACATCTCAATCTTCCGGCCGGGTCTACGCGGGCTCGATTCCCGCCACGGGGTCCTGTTCCGGATGCGTCCGGCGGGGGGCGAAGATCCGGAAGGTGTTGCCCTCCGGGTCACGGAAGACCACCCAGCGGATGCCCGTCTCCTCGTTGTCGCCGACGCGCTCCGCGCCCAGGGCCTCGACACGGTCGGCGTGCTGGGCCCAGTCCCGGCCGCCGTCGAAGTCGAGCATCAGGCGGTTGCCGCCCACGGGGAGTTCCCCGGGCGGCTGGTGGAACAGCCACGTCAGGGTGTTGTCGGCGAAGCCGATCGTCGCGAACGCGGCCGCCGCGCCCTCGTCGACCTCCCGCTCCAGCACGGCGGCCCAGAACCCCGCCAGCGCCGCGGCGTCCGCACAGTCGAAGGAGTACATGCCGACCCTCATGCTTGCGGGGCTCATATCCGGTACCTCTCCCGTCAGGTGATGATCTCCACCCGGTACCGACCAGCGCCCCCGGCAAAACTCATCGCTGACCGCAAGAGACCCGGCCTCAGCCGAGGTCCGCGTCGAGACGGTCGATGTCGGTGACCGTCACCTCCAGGCCCGCCGCACGGCGACCGTGATCCTGGAAGCGGACGTGGCCCGGTCCGGCGCCGAGGAGGGTGCGCAGCTCAAGTCCCGTCCAGCTGCTCCAGGCGGGCCAGCCACGTGGCCAGGAGGGTCTGCAGCTGGGCGGCCTCCTCGGGGGAGACTGCGTCGAGGAGGCCGCGCTCGTTGCGCATGTGGTCCGTGAAGGCCCGGTCGATCAGCTCGCGACCGGCCGAGGTGAGGGCAACCACGCGGCCGCGACCGTCGCTCGCCGAGCGGCGCCGGGTGACCAGCCCGTTGCGTTCCAGACGGTCGATCCGCTTGGTCATCGCGCCCGTTGTCACCATGGTGTGCGCAGCCAGTTCGCCGGGCGCCCGCTCGTACGGGTCCCCCGCCCGCCGCAAGGCCGCCAGCACGTCGAACTCGCCCTCGCTCAGCCCGTACTGGTCGTAGACGAGGCACAGCCGCCGGGTCAGCAGGGCACCCAGCCGGTGCAGCCGGCCGATCACCGCCTGCGGGGTGACGTCCAGGTCCGGGCGCTCCTGAGCCCACTCGGCCTGGATCCGGGCGACATGGTCCAGCGGCGCTGCGCTGTTCTCCTCCACAAGGGCCACGCTAGCGCACTAGCTTCGCAGGAAGATATATTTGCTTCCGTGGAAGCTACATTGCGCTGGTCGGTGATCACGGCGCTCGCACCGGTGGCGTGGGGCACCACGTACTACGTCACCGGGGAGTTCTTGCCGCCCGAACGACCGCTGTACGGCGCGGCGATACGGGCCCTGCCGGCCGGGCTGCTGCTGCTCGCCGTGCGCCGGGCACTGCCGCGCGGCTCCTGGTGGTGGCGGTCCCTGGTGCTCGGCGTGCTGAACATGGGAGGGTTCTTCGCCCTCGTCTACGTGGCCGCGCAGCGCCTGCCGACCAGCATGGCCTCGACCGTCATGGCCACCGCCCCACTGGTGATGACGGTGCTGGCCTGGCCCCTGGTCCGCGAGCCGCCGCGGGCACGACATCTGGCAGCGGCGGTGGCGGGCGCGGCCGGCGTGTGCATCATGCTGCTGACCGCGAGCGCGTCGATCGATCCCGTCGGCCTCCTCGCATCGGCGAGCGCCATGGCGATGTCCTCGTGCGGCTACCTCCTCGCCAAACGCTGGAGCGACGGCACCGACACCCTGGCCACGACGGCATGGCAACTCGTGGCAGGCGGCCTGATCCTGCTCCCGGCGGCCGCGGCCGTCGAGGGCCGGCCACCGGCGCTCGACGCTCCGGCACTGCTCGGTTTCGGCTACGTCGCCCTCGTCGCCACAGCGCTGGCCTTCGCCGCCTGGTTCGCCGGCCTGCGCCGGCTGCCGGCGGCGACCGTCGGCCTGGTCGGCCTGCTCAACCCGGTCACCGGCGTGCTACTGGGCACCGCAGTCGCGGGCGAGACGCTGACCGGACGCCAACTAGCGGGACTGGCACTGACCTTGGCGAGTGTGACCCTCGCCCGTCCCGCCACACGCCGAGCCGAGCGAGAGCGGCCGGCCGACGCACCGCGGGTCACCTCTGCATGCCCTCCGGGATCAAGGACAGCAGGCGGTCGGCGCGTGGCAGTTCGCCGTTGCCTGCGCGGGCGACCGCGGTGGTGAGCGCGAGCAGTTCGTCTGCCCGCAGGCCGGCGACGCATTACGGCCGACGGCTTGGACGTCGCTGAGCAGCGGTTGGGCCGCCGCGTGGATCGTGTTCGAGCGTCTGCTCGTCGGCGCCGGTCCGGTGTGCGGCGATGAACGCGTCCGCCGTTGCCCGTGAGGTGGTCGACGACCAGGCGCAGTCAGGGTTGTCCGCGCGTCGAACACCGGCTGGTTGGTGCAGGTTTCCCCGGCGGCCGCACGCAGTCGGCGCAACCAGCAGGTGGGCGGTCTCGTGGGTGCGGGAGCGCGACTTGGGGTTACCGATGAACTGGGTGCTTTGGTTCCGTATAGGTGAATTCCCATTCACCTGATACGGTGAATGGGAATTCACCGTATCGTGCCGAGTCGCCGGAGAGCGCGTAAATGACGGAACCCGCCCCGATACCCGGCCTGCGGGGTCGGTTCACCATCCCGTCACTGGCCTTCGGCGGGATCCTGATGGCGGTCATGCAGACCGTCGTCGTACCGCTCCTTCCGGACCTGCCAAGGCTTACCGGCGCCTCGGCGGGAACGGTGTCCTGGACGGTGACCGCGACACTGCTCGCCGGCGCCGTACTCACTCCGGTGCTCGGCCGGGCCGGCGACATGTACGGCAAGAAGCGGGTGCTCATCTCGGCGCTGGCGCTGATGACGGTCGGGTCGGTGATGTGCGCGGTCTCCTCCGATATCACCGTGATCATCACGGCCCGTGCGCTACAGGGTGCGGCGGCGGCCGTGGTACCGCTGTCGATCAGTATCCTGCGTGACGAACTGGCGCCGGAACGCCGCGGATCGGCCGTCGCGATGATGAGCTCCACCGTCGGGATCGGTGCCGCCCTCGGCCTGCCGCTGGCTGCCCTGGTGATCCAGTACGCCGACTGGCATGTGATGTTCTGGCTGACCAGCGCCCTGGGCGCGCTGGGGGTCGCAGCCGTCGCCTGGGCGGTACGGGAGTCGCCGGTCCGCGAGCCGGGCCGCTTCGACGTCGTCGGCACCCTGGGGCTCGCCGCTGGTCTGGTGTGCCTGCTGCTGGGCGTCTCCCAGGGCGGGCAGTGGGGCTGGACCAGCGGCCGCGTCCTCGTCCTCTTCCTCGGCGCCGTGGTGGTCCTGGCCCTGTGGTCGTGGCATCAGCTGCGCGCGAAGGCACCACTGGTGGATCTGCGACTCGCAGCACGGCCGCGGGTCGGCCTGCCGCATGTGACCGCCCTGCTCACCGGCTTCGCGTTCTACGCCAACACCCTGGTGACGGCCCAGTTGGTGCAGGCGCCGAAGGCCACCGGCTACGGGCTCGAACTGTCCATCGTCGCCACCGGCCTGTGCCTGCTGCCCGGCGGGATCACCATGCTCCTGTTCTCGCCTGTCTCCGCCCGGATCTCCGAGGCCCGCGGGCCGCGCGTCACCCTGGCGCTGGGCGCTGCCGTCATCGCCTGCGGCTATGCGGTGCGCATCGCCGACAGCCGCGATCTGTGGATGATCATTGCGGGTGCGACGGTGGTCTCGACCGGCACCACCCTGGCCTACTCGGCGCTCCCCACCCTGATCCTGCGCGCCGTCCCGGCGGAGCAGACGGCCTCCGCCAATGGCGTCAACGTTCTGATGCGCACGATCGGCCAGGCCACGTCCAGCGCCGCCGTCGCAGCCATCCTGGTACACCACACCAGTGAAGTGGGCGGTGCCCAGGTCGCCACGCTGCACGGTTACCTGCTGACATTCACCATGGCCGGCGCCATCGCCCTCGTGGCATGCGCCGCAGCCCTGGTCATCCCGCGCGACGCGGCGGTGGCCGAACCGCAGCGCCAGGCACGCCGCAGGGCCCCCGCCGTCGCCCCGGAGAGGACCGAGAAGGGAGCGTAAGGGCATGAGCACCCCCGCACCCGCCCCCCGGCGGGACGCCGAGACGAGCAAGCTCGCCATCCTCCGCGCGGCCCGGTACCTGCTGGCCCGGCGCCCGCACGCCGACATCACCCTGAAGGACGTTGCCGAACGCGCCGGGGTGAGCCCACCGCTGATCGTGAAGTACTTCGGCAACAAGAACGCCCTGTTCGCCGGAGTCATGTCCTTCGAAACCGACGCCAGTGCTCTGCTGGATGCCCCCCTCGGCGAGCTGGGTGCCCACATGGTCCGGCACATCCTCGAAGGCCAGCGCGAACGGGGTGTCGACCCGCTCCTGCGGATCGCTTTCGCTCCGCTGCACGGCCAGGACGGCGATGTCCTGCGGGTGAACTTCCGTACCCAGGTGGTGGATCATCTCGCCCTCCGCCTGGCCGGCCCCGACGCCGGGTTGCGTGCCGAACTGGCGGTGGCCCAGCTGGTGGGCCTGGGCGTGATGTACGGGATCGCGCGCGGCCCCGAGCTGCGCGCGAGGGCGATCGAGGACGTGGTGCGGCGCTTCGCCCCGACGGTACAGGTGCTGCTGACTCCATGACGCTGTCAGACAGGCAGCATTCCAGCCGCGCCAGCACAGCCCTGCCTCGCGCCCGTCGCCGGTCCTCCGCAAAACGCACGCGAGGTCCGGGCGTCGGGCAAGGATCTCCAGGCCGGGCCGCCGTTCGCCAAGACCGGCGGCGTCCGGCAGGTCGACCGCACCACGGTCACCTTGCGCAGTACTGTCACCGACCCTGACGGGGACCGGTCCACCACGTCCATGAGCCCGGCCCGCTCGGTGCACCACGCCTGACAGCCCGGCAGTTGGACGAGCTCCACACGCTGTTCGGCCGCCGGCTCCGTTGTCCGGGTCGGCACGACGACCACGCGTGATCACGTGTCCTTCGGATGAACAGTCTGCATCTCCGCGCGGGGCCTCCCAACGCCGGCTGCCTGCGCGCCTCGTCTCCGGCCCAGTGTGGACGACCGTGGGCGCCCCCGTCGCCGCCGGGGTCGGTCGAGGTGACGGGCTGGCCGACGTTCTGGGGCGGCTGGTGTCCCGGGCGACCAGGCCAGCGCCCTCCAGCCGTCGCAGTTCGGCGTAGGGGATGCGGGCACCGGAGGCCGCCGTCACTGATACCCGCCCGCTGAGCAGAGATTACCTTCATGCCCCCTCGCACCCGCCTTCATTGAACTCCCTGCGCCATAGCCTCACTTCCTGTCGCGCGGGTTGCTCCGTATAGGTGAAATCTGCGGACTCACCGGCGCGTCCACCCCGAATTACCCTGCGTTTCGGGTGAGGAATTGAAAGCTCCGCTGCTTTCTGACCGAGGAGGGTACATGGCTGAACGCATCGTTCGTCGACGCGGATATCGAGAAGGACTCGGCGGCGAGATGGCTGCCGAGTTCCTGGGCACGTTCGTCCTGATTCTGCTGGGTGTCGGGTCGGTGGCTGTCGCAGTCGCCGGTCTGCCGGGATCAGGCCGGCAAACCGGCGACTTCGGGCCCGCCAACTGGCTCATCATCTCGTGGGGATGGGGCCTCGCCGTGGTATTCGGCGTGTATGTGGCAGGAGGTATCAGTGGAGCCCACATCAATCCCGCAGTGACCCTCGGGTTCGCGGCTCGACGGGATTTCCCCTGGAGGAAGGTCCTGCCCTACTGGTTGGCGCAGGTCGTGGGCGCCTTCGTCGCCGCCGCGCTCGTCTACGCGACCTACAGGTGGGCCATCGACGCGGCCATCACAAAGGCGGGTGTCACGCGGGACAAATCGCTGCCCACATACTCGATCTTCGCCACGTTCCCCGCCGAATACTTCGGAGACTCCTGGTGGGGTCCCTTGCTCGACCAGATCGTGGGGACCGGCATCCTGCTTCTGCTGATCTGCGCACTCATCGACAAGCGCAATACTGCCCCGATGTCCAATCTCCATCCGTTCCTCATCGGTTTGGTGGTCGTCGCGATCGGGTTGACCTTCGGCACAAACGCAGGGTACGCAATCAATCCCGCACGTGACTTCGGCCCCCGATTGTTTACGTATTTCGAAGGCTGGGGCTCTATTGCCTTCCCCGGTACGTTCGAGTGGTTCAGCGGCTATTGGTGGATCCCCATTGTCGGCCCGCTCATCGGCGGACTCGCCGGTGTCGCGGTGTACGACCTTCTCATCTCTCCGCTGATCAAGGCCAGGAGCGTAGAGCCCGAAGAAGGTCCCGCCACCGAGGAGCCGTAGAACACGAAGCAGGCTCCGTGCGGCAGTGGCAGCACCCGGATGACCGTACTCCACGGGCGCGCGCACCGGACTCATTCGATGGTTCGGTGCGGGCGCCCTGCCTGACCCGAAACGTCCCCCAGAGCGTGATGACACCAGGGCCAGGAGAGGAGGCGACAACCATGCCCGAATTCGTCGGCACTGGACCGGGGGACCACCAGCACGCGCTTCATGATCTTCGATCACGCAGGCATGAGGTGGCCGTGCAGCCACTCGTCGAGCGCCATCAGATCCCGCCGCAGTCCGGTTGGGTCGAGCACGACCCGGTGGAGATCTGGGAGCACACCAACACGGCGATCCAAAAACGCCCTCCGAAGCGGAGGACGGTCCGCGTTCCCGGGCAGCTGCTGGCCGAGCCGCCCGGCCTGGACCGCGAGACTGGGCGGCGGCCGACCCGGACCGCTTCACCGTCCCGGACCAGCGCCTCACCCGGTTCAGGGCCGCGGGCCTGACCATCAACGAACGGCCCGCCGAGCCCGCCAGCCAGGATGTGCGTGCTCAGCACTCCCGCGGCCTCGCAGGAGTGCTGAGCGCCTACAGGGCCAGGCCGTAGCCCGGTCACTCCCACGGACCATGGGAACGTTCGGGAACCCTGCCGGCCACCACCCCGGAAGGGGGCACTTGCCATCGTAGAACGCTCAGCCCGCGCCGAGCCGCTCCGCGAGACCGCAGCGTGTCCCCACCGCCTGCGCAGCACCAGGACTCCGTCCGGGCGGGACAATCTGCCCCGGACACTGGCGAGTACCGCGAAGGCCCTGGAGGACGCAGCAGGAGTTTCGCCGGACCGACGCGGCTTCGTCATCGCCTCACTGGGCACGCTCACCGCCGCCCACTGGCCGCCACCACCGAAGCCGCCGCCATGCAGTGCCCATCGAGGGGTTGCTGGACCGCGCCATGGAGCACCTCCTCACGCTGATCGCCGACACGATCGAAGGCGTGTCAGCCTGGGAGTAGCGCCTTTGCCGCCGCCCTTGATATCGGCGACGCCGAGGGCGGCCGGCCCGGGACAGCAAATGGAGGGATCCGGCCTGGGCGCTGGCACGCCCGCGAGACATGTCGCCAAGCACTACACCATCTGGGCATCGCATCTGTCGGCCGCCGGAAAGCACGCCGCGTTCTGCGGCGGCGAGGGGCGTGGGTGAGCACCGGCCACGCCTGGATCGTGGGATGCGGGGCGGCCCCTGCGGGCAGGGCGAGCAACTCAACGGCGCGCCATGGCGGTACGGAGCCCGAGGCGGAGGGCAGGCGCAATGGCAAGGCCCGGCGCTCCTTGGCGAGGATGAAGAGGTCCCAGACGGCGAGCGGATCGAAGCGGGCGGAGGAGTCGGCCCAACTGCCGTGTTCGCCGGATGCCGGAACGCCTCGTGTGAGCGGAGGAGCGACGGGGCACCTGATGTGCATGCGTGTCGCGATTACCGGGGCGAGCCGGACCATCGGTTCCGTCGTCGTGCAAGGTCTGCGTGTCAAGGACGCCTACGGCCTCGCGGCTCGGGGCCTTCAGCTGCCCCACGACCCCGCCTGCCTCACCGAACTCGGAATCGGCGGTATCAGCCGGGTGATCGCCGGGCAGGGTGGCGCCGGCCTGCTCCCCGCTCCGGTACGCAGTGCCCGCCCTCGTACTCAGCGGGGCGCTCGGCCCGCTGCCGGCCCTGCTGAGGAACCGAGGGCTGACTACCGCCACGGTTCACCCGACGATGTCGCCGTGGCGCTCCGCCGGCGCGTGGCGGATCCCTTCCATCTCACCGCCGATACGCCTGTGAGCGCGGCGGTCATCGCGGACGCGCTCGGTGCCAGGCCGGTGCACGTGCCCTTTGCGGCGGTACGCGCCGTCATGCCGGCTGCCTGGCATGCGCGCCTGCAGCAGCTCGGCACCGGGTGGCCGGGCATGGCCTTCGGGACGGCCCGGACGCGCCTGCCGGGGTGGTCGGGGGCATGAGGGAGGCCGCGTCCGGCGGGGCGCCCGTGTGGCAGCCGCGCACCGGGCTTGGCGCGCTTGGCGACGCCACCCACCGTGGTCCGGTGGCGGTGCGGCGGCTCCCGTGACCACCGATTCCGCTCAGGCGCGCCCCGGACCGTCGCCCGTGCTTGCGCTGCTCGCCGCAGCCCACGGCGGGCCCGCCCTGGCGGTCACCGCCGTCACGGCCCTGCTCGCGGTCCGCGCGGACCTGCAGCCGCTCGACGCCGTCGTCGTCACCGGGGCGGTGTTCACCGGTCAGTTGACGATCGGCTGGGGCAACGACCTGCGCGATCTCTCTCGCGACCGTGTCGTCGGCCGCACCGACAAGCCGCTGGCCACCGGCGCCCTCCCGGTCGGCTGGGCGGTGCGTGCCGTGGCCACCGCCGCGCTCGCGTGTCTCGTACTGTCCGTGCTCTGCGGCTGGCGCAGTGCGCTGGTCAACGTCGTCCTCGGCACCGGTGCGGGCCACGTCTACAACCTCGGGCTCAAGGCCACCTCGTGGTCCTGGGTACCGTACGTCAGTGGCTTCGGGACGCTCCCGTCGATCGTCGCCCTCGCCGGCCCCACCCCGGTCTGGGCACCGCTGTGGATGACCGGTGCCGGGGCCGCGCTCGGCGTCGGGGCGCATCTGCTCAACGCCCTGCCCGACCTCGCCGACGACGCACGCACCGGCGTCCGCAGCCTGCCCCACCGGCTCGGCGGACGGCGCTCGCGCGTCCTGGCCGCGGTGCTGCTGCCGGCAGCCTCGCTGCTCGCCGTGCTCGGTCCCGCCGGTACCCCCTCGTGGTGGGCAGGGGCGTCCCTCGCACCGGTGGTCGTCCTCGCGGTGTTCACGCTGGCCGCCCGGGGGCGCACCCCCTTCCGGGCCGCGTTGGCCATCGCCCTGCTCGACGTCGTGCTGCTCGTGGCCGGCTGATGGCGTCAGCACCCGCTCACCCGCACCGTCGCGCTCGGCCTCGGCCGGGCGCTTGTCGTACCCACTCGTCCGATCGGCCCGACCCGGGAGCCAGCATGACCATACGCGTCCTCAGCGTGCACGGCGTCCTGCCCGAGCACCGCTACCGGCAGGAGGAGATCACCGAGTCATTCGCCACCGCGCTGGCCGAGGGCACGCTCGATCGCCGCGTCGTCGAGCGGCTGCACCGCAACGCGTGCGTCGAGAGCCGGCACACCGTGCTCCCGCTGGAGGAGTACGCCCGGCTCGGGGACTTCGGCCGGTCGAACGACGTCTTCATCCGGGCCGGCGTCGAACTCGGCAGTCGCGCGGTGGTCGAAGCGCTCAAGGACGTCGGCCTCACGTCGGCCGACGTCGACTACATCGTGTCGTGCACGGTGACCGGCCTGGCCGTTCCCTCGCTCGAAGCCCGCGTCGCGGCGGAGATCGGGCTGCGCCCCGACGTGGTGCGCCTGCCCCTCGTCGGCCTTGGCTGCGTCGCCGGCGCGGCCGGCATCGCCCGCCTGCGCGACCTGCTGCGCAGCGACCCGGACGGGGTCGCGGTGCTGATGTCGGTCGAACTGTGTTCGCTCACCCTTCAGCGTGACGACACCTCGTTCGCCAACCTCGTGGCAAGCGGTCTGTTCGGGGACGGTGCCGCGGCGGTGGTCGCCGTCGGCCCCGAACACCCGCTTGCGCAGTCCGACGACCCCGCCCGCCCCGAGGTGCTCGCCTCGCGCAGCCGTCTCTACCCCGAATCGGAGCGCGCGATGGGCTGGGACATCGGTGCCGGCGGCTTCCGGATCGTGCTCGACTCCTCGGTCCCCGACCTGGTGCGCCGGTACGTCGGCGAAGACGTCCGCGGCTTCCTCGCCGACCACGGACTGACCGGCGAGGACCTCGGCTGGTACGTCGCACACCCCGGCGGCCCCAAGGTCCTGGAGGCCCTGCAGGAAGCCCTCGGCGTCGAGCGGGACGCCCTGAGGCTGACCTGGGACTCGCTGCGCCGGATCGGCAACCTGTCCTCCGCCTCGGTGCTGCACGTCCTGGCGGACACGCTCGCCCACCGCCCGCCCCCGCCCGGATCCCACGGGCTCATGCTTGCCATGGGCCCCGGCTTCTGCTCTGAACTCGTCCTCCTGCGCGCCCCCGGGGGTGAGAGGTGAGCGGCGAGGTCCTGTTCACCGCCCTGGTCCTGGCCGTCGGCCTGGAGCGGGTCGCCGAACTTGTCGTCTCCCAGCGCAACGCCGCTTGGAGCATCGCGCGGGGCGGCGTGGAGTCCGGGCGAGGCCACTACCCGTTCATGGTGGTGCTGCACACGGGCCTGCTTGCCGGCGCGCTCGTGGAGGTGTGGGTGCGGCGGCCGGACACCGCACCGGTCCTCGCCTGGGCCATGCTCCTGCTCGTCGCGGCCTCACAGGCGCTGCGCTGGTGGTGCATTGCCACCCTGGGCCGGCAGTGGAACACCCGGGTGATCGTTGTGCCCGGCAGTCCGCGCGTGACCGGCGGCCCCTACCGCTGGTTCTCGCACCCGAATTACGTCGCCGTCGTCGTCGAGGGCCTCGCGCTGCCGCTGGTGCACTCGGCCTGGATCACGGCAGTCGTCTTCACCATGCTGAACGGGTTCCTGCTCACCACCCGCATGCGCGTCGAGGACGCCGCCCTGGCACGGCTGGCCTGAGGAGGCGCGCATGGACCTGCTCATCGCCGGCGCCGGACCCGCGGGTCTCGCCACGGCCGTGCACGCGGCCCGGGCGGGGCTCGACGTCGCCGTCTGGGAGCAGCGCGCCGGCACCGTCGACAAGGCGTGCGGCGAAGGGCTGATGCCGGGTGCCGTCGCCGCCCTGGCGGCGCTCGGCGTACACCCGCCGGGGCACGACCTGCGGGGCATCCGGTACGTCGCCGGACCGCACCGGGTCGACGCAGACTTCCGGGCGGGCCCGGGCCGCGGGGTGCGCCGCACCGCGCTGCACACGGCGCTGCGCGAGGCGGCGCTGGACGCGGGCGTGCGGGTCGAGCAGCGCACGGTGCGCCGTGTCGAGCAGGACGACGACGGTGTCGTGGTCGACGGGACCCGCACCGGCCACCTCGCCGCTGCCGACGGCCTGCACTCTCCGATCCGCCGAGCCCTGGGCCTGCACCGGCCTCACCGGGCCCGCCTGAGGCACGGGCTGCGGCGTCACTACAGGCTCGCCCCCTGGAGCGACTACGTCGAGGTGCACTGGGCCCGTGACGCGGAGGTCTATGTGACGCCGGTGGCCGACGACCTCGTAAGCGTCGCGGTGCTCACCACCGCCCGCAGACCGTACGACGACCACCTTGCCGCCTTCCCCGCGTTGCTGGAGCGGCTGGCCGGAGTCGGCACCGCCGGGCCGGTGCGCGGGGCGGGCCCGCTCCGCCAGGATGCGAGCGCGCGCACGGCCGGCCGGGTGCTGCTCGTCGGCGATGCGGCCGGCTACGTGGACGCGCTGACCGGCGAGGGCATCGCGCTGGCGCTCGCCCAGGCGTCGGCGGCGGTGCGAGCAGTCGTGAGCGGCGACCTGATGGCCTACGAACGGGAGTGGTGGCGAATCACCCGGCGATATCGCTGGCTGACCCGGGCGCTGCTCGGCGCGACGAGGATGCCCCCGGTCCGGGCAGCACTGGTGCCCGCGGCGCGGCGGCTGCCGTGGTTGTTCGCCGCGACCGTCGACGCGCTCGCGCATCCGGCACGGACGTGACCCGGCCCCCGGCCACTGTCCCCGTCCCTTCGGACTGCCTCTCCATCGCTCCTGATCCCGGGCGGCCACCACCGGCTGCCGCGTGTTGTGCCGTCGCGGACATGGCGTGTGGGACCTGCCGGCCGGTGGCACCCGCACGCGGGTGCGGCACCTGCGACCGGATCGAGCGTTCGATCGGCCCGGAGCGGGAGTCCAACCACGTGTGAGACACGGCGGCAGCCGCACGATGGAGCGCTGCGAGACCGTACACCCACTGCCCGACCGGCCCCTGCCGGGCCACCCCGCCACCGGGCCGCCCCCCGCCGGGCCGTCACCATCGGCGCCGGGCATCTCATCCGCCGCTCGCATCATTGACGTGAGCACGGCACAAGAGGAGCATGGAAGCGGATTGGGAGCGCTCCCATTTCATGCCGGGATCCCGCTGACCACGGAATCAGAAGGGCCGCCGCATGCCGACTTCCGCATCCGCCCGTCCCGCCCGCAGGGGCCCCCGCCGATGGAGTCGCGGCCGGTCCGGGCTCGTCGTCGGGCTGATCGCCGGCGTGGTGTTCGGCGGTGGGCTGCTCGCCCCGCCCGCGGCAGACGCCGACGAGTCCACGGAGGCGGGGTTCAACTACGCCGAGGCACTACAGAAGTCGATGTTCTTCTACGAGGCGCAGCGCTCCGGCGACCTCCCGGCCGGCAACCGCGTCAACTGGCGCGGCGACTCCGCGCTCGACGACGGCTCCGACGTCGGCGTCGACCTCACCGGCGGCTGGTACGACGCCGGCGACCACGTGAAGTTCGGCTTCCCGATGGCGTTCTCGACCACACTGCTGGCCTGGGGCGGGCTGGCCGCGGAGGACGGCTACCGGCAGTCGGGCCAGCTCGCGTACCTCAAGGACAACCTGCGTTGGGTCAACGACTACTTCATCCGCGCGCACCCCGAGCCCGACGTCCTCTACGCCCAGGTCGGCGACGGCGACGCCGACCACCGGTGGTGGGGACCGGCCGAGGTCATGCCGATGGAGCGGCCGTCCTACCGGGTGCACCCCGGTTGTCCGGGATCGGACGTCGCCGGCGAGACCGCCGCCGCCATGGCGTCGTCCTCGCTGCTCTTCGCCGACGACGACCCGTCGTACGCCGCGACCCTCGTCCGGCACGCCGAGGAGCTGTACGATTTCGCCGACACCCACCGGGGCGTCTACTCGGACTGCGTGCCCGCCGGTAACTTCTACCGCTCCTGGTCCGGCTACCAGGACGAGCTCGTCTGGGGCGCGTACTGGCTCTACAAGGCGACCGGCGACGCCTCCTACCTCGCCAAGGCCGAGACCGAGTACGACCGCCTCGGCACCGAGCCGCAGACCGACACCCGCAGCTACCGCTGGACCATGGCGTGGGACAACAAGGCGTACGGTGCCTATGCACTGCTGGCCATGGAGACCGGCGACGACCGGTACGTCCAGGACGCCAACCGCTGGCTCGACTACTGGACCACCGGCGTGGGCGGCCAGCGCGTGCCGTACTCGCCCGGTGGCCAGGCCGTCCTCGACACCTGGGGCTCGCTGCGCTACGCCGCCAACACCGCCTTCGTCGCCCTGGTCTACTCCGACTGGCTCGCCGGCACCGACCCGGACCGGGCGACGCGCTACCGCACGTTCGGCGAGCGCCAGATCGACTACATGCTCGGCGACAACCCGCGCGGCTCCAGCTACGTCGTCGGCTTCGGCGCCAACCCGCCGCGCAACCCGCACCACCGCACCGCCCACGGCTCCTGGACCGACCAGCTCACCGCACCCGAGACCAACCGCCACGTGCTCTACGGCGCCCTGGTCGGCGGCCCCTCCGGCCCCGACGACGAGTACACCGACGACCGTCAGGACTACGTCGCCAACGAGGTCGCCACCGACTACAACGCCGGCCTGTCCGGCGCGCTCGCCGCCCTCGTCGAACGGCGCGGCGGCACCCCGCTGCCCGAGTTCCCGCAGCCCGAGGAGCCCGACGGCCCGGAAATGTACGTCGAGGCGTCCCTGAACGCCGTCGGCGCGGGATTCACCGAGGTCAAGGCCACCGTCCGCAACCGCAGCGGCTTCCCCGCACGAACGCTGGACCAGGGCGCCTTCCGCTACTGGTTCACCCTCGACGAGGGCGTGGACCCGGCGGACCTCACCCTGTTCTCCGGCTACAGCGAGTGCCCCTCACCGCTGCGCGGGCCCTTCCAGGCGGTGGGCGACCTCTACTACGTGGAGTTGGACTGCACCGGGAAGGCGATCTTTCCCGGCGGCCAGTCCCAGCACCGCGCCGAGGTGCAGTTCCGCATCACCGGGGGCACCGGCTGGGACCCCACCGACGACTGGTCGTACCAGGGCCTGACCAACCAGCCGACCCCCGCCGAGAACATCTCGCTCTACGACTCGGGAGAGCTGGTCTGGGGCGAGGAGCCGAGTTCGACGCCCGGAGGTTAGACCGTCCGTGCTGGTCGTAACGGCGACGGCGGTGTGGCAGCCGCCCCGCGGACACCCGGTGGCCATGCCGTCGCGCCGGCTCGCGAGAGCAGCGGATCGAGCACCACCGGGCGGCGGTTCCGACCGGGCAGGTGCGGGCTTGGCGGGAGGCCGCCGGGATCCGCACCTTCTGCCGGGCCCGCGTCCGAGCCGGCGACGCACCGGTTGCCACGGATGGGGCGGACTGGCCGCAGTGGGCCGAGTCGCATGCGGAGCAACCGACCCGCTCCAGGACTCCTTGCACACTCCACCGAATCCACCAGCAGGTCGGGAGGTGCCGTGTGAATGGGCGAATGTCGATCTCTACGCCTGCCCGTGGCCGTTCGTCACCGAAGGCCACCGGACTCGCCTCGATGACGACCCGGCCGATCCGCACACGTAATCCGGCCCTGTCCGGCCCGTAGACGACTTCGCCCTGTCCGGGAAGGACGGGGCGAAGGGTTTCTGCGGCGATGGTGAACGGGGTTTCCCTACGTTCCCCGGCTCCGAGGACAGCCTTGTGGGCGTCCGGTAGCAGCGCGCTCCTACCGCGTAGGCGCCGCAAGCTCGCGAACCGTCGCCATGTCGCTGAACGGGAGCAACCGCTCGCCGACGATCTGGTACGGCTCGCTGCCCTTCCCCGCGATCAGGACGATGTCGTGCCGGTCGGCGACGGCCAGAGCGCGGGAGATCGCCCGGCGGCGGTCAGCGACGCGTTCGAACGGTGTGCCGGTCGCCGTGAGGCCCGGAGTGATCTCGTCCATGATCATCTCGGGGTCCTCGCCGCGGGGGTTGTCCGAGGTGAGGACGCACAGGTCGGAGAGGCGTCCTGCGATCTCCCCCATCCGGGCGCGCTTGGTGTTGTCCCGGTCCCCGCCGCAGCCGAAGACGGTGATGACCTGGGCGGGGGCGAAACCCCTGATGGTGGTCAGGACCTTGTCCAGGGAGTCGGGGGAGTGGGCGTAGTCCACGATCACGGATGTGCCGCTCGGGGTCTCGAAGCGTTCGAAGCGCCCGGGGATGGGGGGCATCTGTTCGAGGGCCGCGACCAGCCCTTCGAGGTCATGCCCGAGCAGGTGGCAGGTCGCGAGGGTGGCCAGGGCGTTGGCGACCGAGAACCGGCCGGGCAGGGGGATCATCGCGGGATACTTCTGATCGGCGTGGTGGAGGGTGAAATGCGTGCCGAGGGCGTCCATGGTGAGGTCGGTCGCCCAGTAGTCCGCCTCCGCGTCAAGAGCGTACGTGGACACCGCACCGGGCATCATCGCGGGGATTCGCGTACCCACCGGGTCGTCGGCATTGACCACCGCGCGTCGGCACAGGCCCTGGAACAGCCGCAGTTTGGCGTCCCGGTAGTTCTCCATCGTGCCGTGGTCGTCCAGGTGATCCTGCGTCAGGTTGGTGAAGACGCCAACATCGATGAACGAGTGGTCCACCCGGTTGGTCAGCAGGCCCATCGACGTGGCCTCCAGAACCACGCTGCCGACTCCGCGGTCGCGCATGCATCCCAGCAGATACTGGAAGTCCGGGGACTCCGGCGTGGTCAGCGCCGACCTCGGCATGGGGATCAACTCGTCGCCGATCCGGCTGCCGGCCGTCCCGATCACTCCGACCCTGGCGCCCTCGGCGATTCGCAGCATGGACTCGACCATGTACGACACCGATGTCTTTCCGTTGGTGCCGGTGACGGCCACCATGTCCATCTGCCGCCCGGGCTCGCCGTAGTAGCGAGAGGAGGTGATGGCGGCGGCCATGCGTGTGTCCGGCACGCGGACGAGGCAGACTCCCCCGGCCGGCACCCGGACCGATCGGGGCAGGTCCGATGTCCCGCCATCGACGAGCATCGCCACCGCACCACGAGCGAGCGCCGGTCCGACGGACTCGGGGCCGCCCCCGCGGTGGCCGGGCACGGCGATGAACAACGACCCCGGAGACACCCGGTGGGCGTCGATGGACGTGCCCGCGGTGATCTCTGTCTCCGGATCGCCCTGAAGTACCTCGTAGTCGTGCCCGGCCAGCAACTCACTCAACTTCACAGGGGCCCTTTCAGGGGTGTGGCTAGGCCGTTCGTCCGGCTGTTGCCGAGAGATGGGCGTCGACGGTGGCACGCCGAAGCCCGGGGGGGTGTGGAACGGGTGGTGCGGCAGGCGCGGCAGGTGCGGCGGACCCAAGCGGTCAGGAATGTGCGCGTCGAGCCGGACGCCACAGGTCAGCTCGGGAGGATGGTCCTACGGTGCTCTCGGTGCGGGAGCAGGGCAGTCCGCGCGGAAAGAAGGTCCACGGAGCGGAGAACAGTGGGGGAAGCCCGGTGGGCGTCGCTAGCCGTGGCCGTACAACGCCCGGCAGACGGCGTTCGGCTCCTCGGTGTGGGCCACGGTCGCGGGACAAAGGGCGCACATACGGGGAGTCTGCCGAAGGCACTCCCTCACGACACGTGTACAACCCATGCGCCAAGTGTACGTGCAAGCGGATGCTCCGAGGATCCCCCGGGCCGATCGTTCATCCCCGCACACCAGCGAAGAAGCCTCGGCTCGCCGTTCGTGCACGTCGGAGTTCAGGGCCGGGATCGTCGCGCTGTGCCGGCGTGGCGACCGCTCGGTTGGCCAGGTTCGCCGGGGACTTCGATCCGATACTGCGCCCGCCGCACCGGCGAACCCGGTCCGTGGCTGCCCGAATCGCCACCCGCTCACGAAGACCAGGGCCCCCACCACCGGCCACGCGTCGCCCGGCGCCTTCCCGGCGCCGGTCTCCCCGCTACCTGATGCCCTTGCGGCGCAGCGTCTGGGCCAGTTCGTTGGCGTGCTGAAGCATCGTCTCGGCGACGTGGGCGACCTCGCGGTCGGACGCGCGGGACGCCGGCATCGAGCAGCTGATCGCGTCCGTGGCCGGGATGCGGTAGCCGACCGAGGTCGCGACGCAGCAGAGCCCCGGGGTGTTCTGCTCCCGCTCCAGCGCCCAGCCGCGGGCCTGGCTCGTCTCCAGCTCCACGTGCAGCGCGGAGCGGGTGGCGACCGTGTGCTCCGTCAGCGGGGTCAGCAGCTCGTCGGGGAGGATCGCGTTCACCTCCTCCGGGGTGCGTTCGGCCAGCAGCGACTTGCCCAGCGCGGTGGCGTGTGCGGGCAGTTGCCGCCCGACCCGGGAGACCAGACGCTTGGGCTCGGTGACGTCCCTGGTGGCCAGGTAGATGATGTGGGGTGCGTCCAGGCGCGCGTAGTGCGCGGTGTAGCCGGTGGCGGCGCGCAGGCTTTCGAGCTGCTGGACGGCGAAGGGAAGCGCGGGGTCGTGGTCGAGATAGGCGGTGCCGGCGAGCAGGGCGCGCGGGCCGACGCCGTAGGTCTGCTCGCCGTCCGCGGTCTCGATCCACTTCAGGGACGTCAGCGTGCGCAGCAACGCGTAGAGGCTGGAGCGCGGATAGCCGGTGCGCTCCTGGAGCTGGCTCAGGCTCAACGCGTCCGCGGACTCGGCCAGCGCCTCCATGATCCGGGCCGTGCGCTCGGCCGACTTGACGGGGCCGCGGCCGGACTTCGGCTCGGGCACCCCCGTCGTGGTGTCGCTTTCCACCAATCCGTCACCCCTTGAGAAAGTGCGCTCCATCATACGGGACGGACATCGGATGGTGACCGCCCTCCATGGATACAGCTTGCATCCGCATACGAAACCAAACAAAAGGGGATCCTCATACGCAGGCATTGTCTTCATTCGTAGACTCATGGCAGGATGCCGCCATGCCCCCTTCTGCTCCAGGTGACCCGGGCGCCCCGCCGGTGCCTGCCGGGAAGCACCGGATCGCCGACGTACGGGTGACCCCGGTGGCCTTCCGCGACCTCCCTCTGCTCAACACCGTCGGGGTGCACGAGCCCTTCGCCCTGCGCACGGTCGTCGAGGTGGTGACCGACAGCGGGGCGTACGGACTCGGTGACCGGGACGCGCTCGCCCGGCTGCACCGCCGGTACGTCGACTGCGGCATCCGGGAGCGCGACGACACCGGCTGCATGCGCCGGTTCGAGCCCGGCTTCGAGCCGTCGAGCCCGCGGTGGTGAGCACGCCGCTGCACGTCCTGGTCACCGAGCCCGTGATGGGCCGGTTCCGGGACGTGCTCACCGCGAAGGGCGCGGGGCCGGCGCACCGCTGGACCTTCGCGTACGGCAGGTCACCCGCCTCCGGCGACGAATCCGCGGTGCGCGCCGCGGCGGCGACGGCGGACGTCCTGGTGTGCTCGGCGGCGCCCGTCGAGCTGCTGGCGGGGATGCCGCAGCTCAGGCTGCTGCACGTCACCGGCGCCGGCTACGACAGGATCCCCCTCGCCGCGCTCGGCCCCGGCGTCCAGGTCGCCAACACCTTCCACCACGGCCGCTCGATCGCCGAGCACGTGATGATGGTGTCGATGATGCTCCTGCGCGACGTCGCGCGGGCGGAGCGCAACATGCGCGCCGGCGTCTGGCGCAACGCGGTCGTCGACGACTCCTATCCGTTCGGCGGCGTCCTCGCCGGCCGGGCCCTCGGCGTCCTCGGCCTCGGCGAGATCGGCGCCGCGGTGGCGCGTACCGCCACTGCGCTCGGGATGCGGGTACGTACGGTACGGCGCGACCCGGCCGCGCCGCTGCCCGCCGGGGTGGACGTCGACTGGGTCGGCGGCCGGGACCGGCTGCACGAGCTGCTCGGCGGCTGCGACGTGGTCGTGGTGACCGTGCCGCTGAGCGAGGAGACCCGCGGCCTGGTGGACGCGGCGGCACTGGCCGCGATGAAGCCGTCCGCCGTCCTTGTCAACGTCGCCCGCGGGCCGGTGGTGGACGAGAAGGCGCTGCACGCCGCGCTGTCCGAGCGGACCATCGCCGGCGCCGCCGTCGACGTGTGGTGGCGCAACCCGCGCGAGCCCGGGGCGCCGCCGCCGTCGCGCCTGGACTTCACCGGGTTCGACAACGTGGTGCTCACCCCGCACCAGTCGGGCCATACCGAGGAGACGTTCCGCGGCCGGGCCCGCGACATCCGGGACAACGTCGACGCGCTCGCCGAGGGGCGGCCGCTGCGCAACGTCGTCGCACCCTGAACCGCCCGGTGGTACCGGCCTCCCGGGGCCGCCCGGGGGCAGCGGGGTACCGGGCCCCTCAGATCACCTGGCTGCCGATCAGCAGCACGGCTCCCAGCGCCGACATCACGATGGCGGACCAACGCAGCCGCCGTTTGTCGAGGAGCCGGTTGACATGGCGTGACAGCGCGTACCCCAGCAGCGGCCCGGGTGTCAGCAGGGCGGCCATCACCAGCGTGTCCGTGCCGATGGAGCCGGTGAGCGCGAGCATCCCCACCGACAGCACGGAGCCGATGAGGAAGAAGCCGCTCATCGTGCCGCGCAGCATCGGGCCGTCCTTGCCCTGCCACACCAGCGCCATCGGCGGTCCGCCGATCGACGTGGCCGTGCCCAGCAACCCGGACGCGGAGCCGGCCAGCACGAGGTTCTGTCGGCGCGGGCTCGGCGCCCAGCCGAACGCGGCGAGTGCGACGCCCAACAGCACCACGCCCGCGAGCAGCAGGGTGAGGCCGCGTGCCGGCAGCACCGCCACCAGCAGTGCCCCCGCCACGGTGCCCGGCACCCGGCCGACGAGCGCCCAGCCGGTGCCGCGCAGATCGATGTGCTCCCGCTCGGCCATGGTCACCAGCAGCGTGACCATGACCGCCAGCATGATGAGCGTGCCGGGGATGAGGGCGGGGTCGACCAGCGCCACCACCGGCGCCGCGAACATCCCCATGCCGAAGCCGATGGACGCCTGCAAGCAGGACGCGAGCACCACCGCGACCGCGATCACGAGATAGCCGGTGAGCGTCACCGCGCTCCCCGGCCCGCCGGCACCGGCTCGGCCCCCTCCCCCATCGGGTGGAAGCACGCGGCGGTGTGCCCGTCGTCGTCGGGGTCGGGGGTCAGCTCCGGCGACGCCGCGGCGCACTCGTCGGTCGCCTTCCAGCACCGGGTGCGGAAGCGGCAGCCGGACAGTGGGGAGAGCGGGGAGGGAAGCTCGCCCTTGAGGATGATCTGCTCGCTGCGTCCGTCGCTGTCGAGCGAGGGGGCGGCGGACATGAGTGCGGCGCTGTACGGGTGCAGGGCGCGGCCGAAGACGGCCTCGGTGCCGCCCTGTTCCACGATCCCGCCGAGGTACATCACCATCACCCGGTCCGCGACGTGCCGCACCACGGACAGGTCGTGCGAGATGAAGAGGTAGGAGACGCCGAGCTGCCGTTGCAGGTCGTTCAGGAGGTTGAGCACCTGGGCCTGTACGGACAGATCGAGCGCGGAGACGGGCTCGTCGCAGACGATCACGTCCGGGTCGAGCGCGAGCGCGCGGGCGATCCCGATCCGCTGCCGCTGGCCGCCGGAGAACTCCTGCGGATAGCGGTTCTCGTCGCCGGCACGCAGCCCGACCAGGCCGAGCAACTGCCGCACCCGTGCGCTGCGCTCCTTGGCGGATCGGAACAGGTCCTTGTGGGTGCGCCACGGCTCGCTCACGATGTCGCCCGCGGTCATCCGGGCGTTGAGAGAGGCGAACGGGTCCTGGAAGACCATCTGTACCCTGCGCCGCCACTGGAGCAGTCGGGCTCCCCTGAGTGTGAAGGGGTCCACCCCGTCGAAGCGGACCGTGCCGCTGTCGGGCCGCTCCAGCATGAGCAGCGTGCGGGCCAGGGTGGACTTGCCGCAGCCCGACTCTCCGACGAGGCCGAGGGTCTCGCCGCGTCGCAGGTCGAAGGAGATGCCGCCCAGCGCGCGCAGTCGCCGCGTCCGGCCGCCGCTGCGGATGGGGAACGTCTTGGTCAGGTCGCGCACCTGGAGCAGGGGCTCGCCGGCCGGGCCGGCCGGATCGACTGTGCCGGTGTCGGCTGTGTGAGTCATCACTTCACCTCGGCAGAGAAATGGCAGGCGGCCGTCCGCCCGGGCGCGACCTCGGCGGGCTCGGGCCGGCAGGTCCGGCACAGGTCCCGCGCCAGCGGGCAGCGGTCCTGGTAGACGCAGCCGGACGGGATGGAGTGCAGGTCCGGCGGGGCGCCGCCGATGGACTTCAGGTCATCGCCGCGGGCGGCGTGCACCGGCACCGAGTCCAGCAGGCCCTTGGTGTACGGGTGCCGGGGCCGGTCGAAGACCTCCCGTACGGGCCCGGACTCGACCACGTTTCCCGCATACATCACCACGACCTCGTCCGCCTGTTCCGCGACGAGTGCGAGGTCGTGGGTGATGAGCACGACGCTCATGTCCCGCTCGGTGCGCAACTCCCGCAGCAGATGCATGATCTGGGCCTGCACGGTCACGTCGAGCGCGGTGGTCGGCTCGTCGGCCAGCAGCACGGACGGCGAGAGCGCGACGGCGATGGCGATCAGGAGCCGCTGGCGCATGCCGCCCGAGAACTGGTGCGGGTAGGTGTCGACGCGCGTCTCCGGTTCGGGGATGCCGACCCTGGCCATCAGGTCGACGGCCTCCCGGCGGGCCTGCTTGCGGGAGAGCCCGCGGTGGATCCGGAACGGCTCGGCGAGCTGGGTGCCCACCGTATAGACGGGATTGAGCGCGGTCAGCGCGTCCTGGAAGACGATCGCCAGTTCGGGCCCCGCCATGGCGCGGCGGGTCTGCTCGTCGGCCGCGACCAGGTCGGTGCCGTCCAGTACGACCCGGCCCCCGGCGACCTCGGCGGTGGGGTCCAGCAGCGAGACGATGGCCTGGGCGGTCATCGACTTCCCGCAGCCGGACTCGCCGAGGAGCGCGAGGGTCCGGCCGCGCCGGGCGCTGAAGCTCACCTTGTCGACGGCGCGTACGGTGCCGTGCGGGGTGCGGATGTCGACGCTCAGGCCGTCGACCTCAAGGACGGTGCCGGTCACGACTGTGCCTCCTGGGGTGCCGGTGCGGTACGGGTGCGGTGGCGGGCCCGGCGCGGCAGCGTCAGCCGCCAGCGCTGGGCGGGGTCCGTGGCCAGCCGCGCCCAGGCGGCCAGCACGGTCGCCGACACCGTCGTGACGATGATGGCCAGGCCGGGGAAGAACGTCAGCCACCACGCGGTCTGAAGGTAGCTGCGTCCCTGGGAGACCATCAGGCCCCAACTGACGTCGGGCGGCTGGATGCCGATGCCGAGGAAGCTCAGCGAGGACTCCGCGAGCATGACGTAGCAGAACTCCAGGGTGGCCAGGGTCAGCAGGGTCGGCAGCACGATGGGGAACACGTGCCGCCGGATGATGGCGCTGCTGGAGGTCCCGAAGGTCCTGGCCGCGTCGACGAAGAGGCGGCTCTGTAGTTCGGTGGACTCCGCCCGGGCGGTGCGCAGGTAGACCGGGATGCGGGTGATGGCCAGCACCACGACGAGGTTGGCCACGCTGGGCGAGAAGACGTAGAGCACGACGACCGCCATCAGCAGCGACGGGAAGCTCATGATGATGTCGGCGACGCGCATCGCGAGCGTCTCCCGCAGGCCGCGGTGGTAGCCGGCCCACATACCGATCAGCGCGCCGATCGCCAGCGCGAGTGCCACCGCGGGGGCCGCCACGCTGAAGGTGGTGCGGGCGGCGACGACGAGCCGCGCCAGCACGCTCTGGCCGAGCGGGTCGGTGCCCAGGACGCCCAGCCACCCGTCGTCGAAGGTGAACGGGGGCTGGTTGGTGTTGTCGAGATGCTGCTCGGTGGCGGCGGATCCGACCAGCAGTGGGCCGAACACCGCGGTGAGCACGATCAGCGACAGCACCGCGGCCGCGGCGGTCGCGACCCGGTCGCGCAGGAGCATGCGCCACAGGCCGACCCGGCTGTCGCGGGCCGGGGCGGAGGGCTCGGCACCACCGGCGGGAGCATCGGAGCCGGTGGCGGGGCGGCCGTCCGCGGCCTTGTCGGACAGGGTACTCACGGCATCCTCCTCAGACCCTCGCCGTCTCGCGGACGCGCGCGTCGAGCAGCGCGTAGCAGACGTCGATGACGATGTTGAGCACGAAGATGGTCACCGCGGTGAGCAGCACCGTGGCCTGTAGCACCGCGAAGTCCCGGCCGGTGATCGAGTCGATCATCAGCTTCCCGATGCCCGGCCAGCCGAAGATTGTCTCCACCACCACTGCCCCGTTGACGAGCGAGACGGTGAGATCGCCGGCGACGGTCAGCGCGGGCGCCGCGGCGTTGCGCAGGGCGTGGTGGCTGACCACCCGAACGCCGCCCGCGCCCTTGCTGCGGGCCAGCCGCACGTACGGTGCGGACAGCGCGGAGACCATGGCACCACGCACGACCTGCGTGAGGACGCCAAGCGGGCGGATCGCCAGGGTGGCGACCGGCAGCACCCAGGACGACATGCCGTCGCTGACGCCCGAGGTGGGCAGCGCCCCGAGGCCGACGGCGAAGATCCACACGCCGGTGATCGCGAACCAGAAGTCCGGCACGCTGGCGGCGGTCATGGACAGGAACGAGGCGATGCGGTCGGCCAGGGAGTTGGGGCGGAAGGCCGCCCAACTGCCGATGACCACGGCGCCGGCCACGGCGATCAGCATGGTGGCGCCGGCGAGCTGGAGGGTGGCGGGAAAAGCCCGCAACGCCATGGTCGCCGCCGACTCGCCGGTGCGCAGCGACTCGCCGAAGTCGAGCCGGAACACGCCGCCGAAGTAGTCGGCGATCTGCTGCCAGATCGAGTCGTCGAAGCCGTTGCGCTCGGTGAAGGCCGCGCGCTGGTCGGGGGTGGCGGATTCGGGCAGGTACAAGGACGCGGGATCGCCGGTGAGCCTCGCGAGCACGAAGACACCGAGGAGCACGGCGACCAGCGGCAGGATGCTGGTCAGCACGCGGCGGCGGAGGAAATGGAACATTCCTGTCCCCAGGTTGGAGTCGGTCGCCTGCGGCCGGCGCCGGCGGGGCACCGGCCGTAGGGCGTGGTCAGTCGGCGGGTGTGAACTCGGCGATCCGCATCTCGTCACCGGTTGCCGAGTTCGGTCGGTAACGCACGTCCGGGGCGAGGGCGATGACGCCGTACATGTGGGCGATGTAGGCGTACTGGGAGATCTCGTTCGGCTCCTCGGTGAAGACCTCGGCGAGCGCGTCCTGGCGCTCGGCTCCGGTCTTCGCCTCGGCGGCCCCGATCTTCCGGTCGAACGCGGCGGTGCCGCCGGAACTCTGGAAGCCCTTGCTGAGCAGGTACTGGTCCATGCTGAAGGCGGCGTCGCCCGCCTGGTTGCCGTGCTGGATCAGCATCAGATAGGGGCCCGCGTCCTCGGGGAAGGGGCGTTCCTGGAACTCGGTGCTGCCCGCGGTGTCCTTCATCTCGATCTCGACGTCGAGGCCGAGGTCGTCCAACTGGTTCTGGATGACCTGCACGGTCTCGTCGACCTTCGGGAACAGCGCGGTCCGGCTGATCAACCGGATCGGCTCGTCCACGTCGACCCCGTCGGCCTTCGCCTCGGCCAGCAGCTTCCTGGCTTTCGCGAGGTCGGTCGGCCAGGGCCGCAGGCTCTCGTTGTATCCGACGACTCCCTGGGGCACGAGCTGGGCGGCGGCCTTCGCCTTCCCCTGGAACAGCGAGCCGACGATGCCCTTGCGGTCGATCGCGTAGTTGATCGCCTGGCGCACCCGCTTGTCGTCCAGCGGCGGCTCGGTGACCTGCATCCGCAGGGCGGTGGTCTCGTTGTTGGGGTACTGCTCGGCGGCGTCCCCGGCGCCGTCCTCGGGGCTGAGCGCGGTGGCGACGTCGACCTCGTCGTTGGCGATCATGGCGGCTCGGACGCTGCCCTCGGTGCGCCACTGGTAGTCCACGTTGCCGTAGGCGGGAGCCCGGCCCCAGTACTGCTTGTTCGTGGCCAGGGCGAGCCGCAGCCCCGGCTCCCAGTTGGCGATCCGGTAGGGACCGGTGCCGATCGGCTCGCGGACCTTCTTCTCGGAGTCGGTGGACGTGGGCACCATCTCGATGAAGGAGAGCCGTAGCGGAAGGATGGGATCCGCCTCCGGGGTGGCCACCGTGAGCGTCTGCGCGTCCCGCGCCGCCACCTTCAGGTCCACGTCTCCGAAGACGTACCCTTCCACGTTGCAGCCAAGCTCGGAGTTGACGGCCCGGTCGATGGAGTAGGCGGCGTCCTCGGCGTCGAAGCGCGAGCCGTCGCTGAACTTCACCCCCTTGCGTATGCGGTACGTCCACTCCGTGCCGGAGGTGCGTTTCCAGGAGGTCGCGAGCTTAGGCTCCAGCTCGCCGGTGCCGGGGTCGCGCTCGGTCAGCGGCTCGGTGATGTTGGACCGCACCACCACCCCGGTCGAGGTCAGGGATGCCTCGCACGGCTCCAGCGTGGGCGGCTCCTCCGGCAGCACGACGCGCAGCGCGTCGCCGTCCGCCGTCACCGAATCGCTGTTGGCCACGGTGCAGGCACTGGCTGCCAGCGCCGTGGACAGCACCAGCGATACGGCCGCACGCCGACGGCGCCCACCGGCACGGGCCGGGCGGGGGTCGGGAACAGGGGACATGGGATTCCTCCACCGTGGCATCCACATCTGCGTCCACGGATGTAGATGCTGTCTCGATTGGTGAACGCACGGTAGAGGGGTGCCCTGAGAGGCGTCAAGAGAGTGCGCACGCCTTGCATGTCGTACGCATATGCAGACACTGTTTTCATGTATGTGCCTGATCTGTTAGCTTGACGATCTGCTGCGCCTCACCATCCGATCCTGGAGTACCCCCATGGCCCGTTTCTCGCCTGACGACCTACGCCGCGTCCTGGGCTCCGGCCTGCTGTCCTTCCCGGTCACCCACACCACCGCGGACTACGCCTTCGACGAGCCGGCCTACCGCGCCCACCTACAGCGGCTCACCGGCTACGACGTGGCGGGCCTCTTCGCCGCCGGCGGCACCGGCGAGTTCTTCTCCCTCACCCACACCGAGGTGGAGACGGTGCTGCGGGCAACGGTCGCCGAGGCCCCGGACGGCCTGCCCGTCGTCGGCGCCGCCGGCTACGGCACGGCGACGGCCACCGCGATGGCCCGGCAGGCCGAGGAGAGCGGAGCCGACGGGATCCTGCTGCTGCCGCCGTACCTGACCGAGGTCGGACAGGAGGGCCTCCACGCCCACGTCGCGCGGGTGTGCGCGGCCACCTCCCTCGGCGTGGTCGTCTACCACCGCGCCAACGCCCGCTTCACCGCCGGGACCGTCGCCCGCCTGGTGGCGGAGTTCCCGAACTTCGTCGGGTTCAAGGACGGCGTCTGCGACATCGATCTGATGGCCACGCTGCACGCCGAGCACGGCGACCGCCTCGTCCTCATCGGCGGCCTCCCCACCGCCGAGACCTACGCCCTGCCCTACCTCGAACTCGGCGCCACCACGTACTCCTCGGCGATCTTCAACTTCGCTCCCCGGTGGGCCGTCGACTTCTACGCCGCGGTACGCGCCCACGACAAGGACCAGGTCTACGCCCGGCTGCGCGAGTTCGTCCTGCCGTACCTGGCGATCCGCGACCGCGCCCCCGGCTACGCCGTCTCGATCGTCAAGGCCGGCCTCACCACCTCCGGCCACCCGGCCGGCCCGGTGCGTCCCCCGTTGACCGATCTCACCGAGGACGAGCACGCCGAGCTCGCCGAGCTCGTGAAGAAGGTGGTCTGACATGACCCACGACGACACCGGTGACACCGGCGGCGGCACCGGCGGCAGCGGTGCGCTGACCGGCGCCATGGTGATCGGCGCCGAGCGCGTGCACGGGACCCACGGCGCCGTGCAC
>NZ_JACBXC010000040.1 GCF_013870535.1 Streptomyces phytophilus
GTCGGCTGCGGTGCAGTAGCAGCGCTGCGGTAGCTGCGGCGCGGTCGGCGCGGTGCAGTTGGGGCTCCTTCGGGGGCGTTGGGCGCTCAATGCCCGTTATGTCGATCATGGGGCGGTACGGTCCGCGGGAAGAGCCGCGGCCGTAAGGCACCCACCCGCCGTACGCACCACCCCCGCCGTACCGCCGGACGTGCTCCTCCGGGGCCTCCCCGCCCTGCCCCCTACGCCGCGCAGGCAAGGAGCACGTATGAAGACCTCTCCCCGGCCGACCCCCTCGACCGCCTCGTCCCCGCTGACCCCCCAGGTCACCATGACCCTCGCCGCGCTCGCCGCCACGGCGGCGACCCCGCGCCCGTCGGGGGAGACGGTGGCGGAGCAGACCGCGCGCGTCCGGAGCGGCATCGAGGCGCAGTTGCGGAACTCCTCGATCGTCAACGGCTGGCAGTTGCTGTGGCTGGCCATGAGCCCGGACAACGCCAACCTCGTCTACGTCGCCCTCAACACCGACGGCTCGAACCAGATCGCCGTCGTCGTCCGCGGCACCGTCGACAACCCCGCCGACATGCTGGAGGACCTCGACGTCGGCACGCTGGTGACGTTCACCCCGGCCGGCGGGGCGGAGCTGCTGCCCGTCTCGGCGGGCGCGATGGCGGCGTTCACGCAGGTCGTCACGGCGCGCGGCGTGGTGGGGCTGCCGGGGGACACGACGGGCGACGGGCCGATCCCGCTGACGGCCACCCTCACGGAGGAACTCGGCACCCTCCTCCAGACCCTCCCGACGTCGCCGCAGCCCACCGTCTGCCTCATCGGGCACAGCCTCGGCGGCTGCGTCGCCACGATGCTGGCCCCGTACCTCCAGGCGTACAGCTGGCCGTCGAACACGCCGCAGCTCGGGCTCGTCACGTACGCCGCGCCGACCGCCGGCGGGCAGGACTTCGCGAACTACGTCGACTCCCTCCAGTGGGCCCCGTACGAGCGCCACGTCAACGCGTACGACCTGATCCCGCTGGCCTGGTCGGACCTGACGAAGGCCCTGGCCTGGTACCCGTCCCCGGGGCCGACGGCGACCGATGAGGTGGAAGCCCTGCTGATCACCATCGACGGGTTCAGGAAGGGCAACGTCTACGTCCAGCCCAGCGCGAACAACCCCGTCACCGTGAACCCGGACTACCAGACGAACGACCCCGCGCTCATCAACAAGACCACCGCGGACTTCCTGGGCCAGGTCGCCTTCCAGCACGCCAACGCCACGTACCTGGCCCTGCTGGGCGCCCCGCAGCTCGCGGCCGGCCCGGTGGTGACGGGCCTGAGCCCCACCACGGGAGGTGACGGCACGCAGGTCGTCATCACCGGCAGCGGCTTCGACTCGTACAGCGCGGTCGACTTCGGCACGGTGCCCTGTACGGACTACACCGTCGACTCCGCCACCGCCATCACGGCCTACGTCCCCGAAGGCGCCGGCATCGCCGACGTCCGCGTCACCAACCTCCTCGGCACGTCACCCGCCGCCCCGGCGGCCCGCTTCGCGTACGGCACCACCGCCCCGGTGGCGGTCACCTCGATCTCCCCGACCCGCGGCAGGGTCGACACCGAGGTCACCATCAACGGCACCGGCTTCACGCAGGGCGCCAAGGTCCTCTTCAAGAACCACGCCTCCGCACACGTCAGCCACGACTCCTCGACGGTCATCAAGGCCAAGGCCCCCCGCCACCTCCCCACCGACCCGGCCACGGTGGACATCAAGATCGACACCGGCTACGCCACGTCCCCGACGGGCCCGTACGACGAGTTCACGTACGGCGACTGACCAGGCACCCCACCGGCCCGGCGCCGCCTACCACCGGGCCGGCGGGGACACCTTCCATCTCTGCGCCCCGCCGTGAGGAGCAGCGGCGGGCGTGCGGAGGCCGTGGCGGGAATCGAACCCGCGTTACTCGCTTTGCAGGCGAGCCCCTCAGCCACTCGGGCACACGGCCTTGGTACTGATGCCGAGCCTAGGCGGGGGAGGGGGCCCGCTCAATGCGGGGCGGGGGGATGTCACACGGTGGCAACGGGCCGTGCACACCGGTGACGTGGTGGGGCGGGCGTGACGGGGCGGGGCTTAGGACCAAGGGACCGGGGGGTTCGCGACCTTCGACAGGGGCTCTTGTCGGTGTGGGGACTTACCCTGCTGCTCATGGCCAGCCTCGAATCGCGCGACACCGACGTCGCTCCCGCCGGTGCCCCGCCCGCCCCCGAGGGCGTGCTGCGGCGGCCGTACCGGGCGCTCAGCATCGGGATCGTCACCGTCGTCCTGCTCATCGCGTTCGAGGCCACCGCCGTGGGTACCGCCATGCCCGTCGCCGCGCACGACCTGGACGGCATCGGGCTCTACGCCTACGCGTTCTCCGCGTTCTACACCACCGCGCTCTTCGCCATGGTCTTCTCCGGCCAGTGGTGCGACCGCAGCGGGCCGCTGCGGCCGCTGACCGCCGGGATCGGCACGTTCGCCGTCGGGCTGCTCATATCCGGCACCGCGCAGGCCATGTGGGCGTTCGTCGCCGGGCGGGCGGTGCAGGGGCTCGGCGGCGGGCTGGTGATCGTCGCGTTGTACGTGACGGTGAGCCGGGCGTATCCGGAGCGGCTGCGGCCGTCGATCCTCGCCGCCTTCGCGGCGTCGTGGGTGGTGCCGTCCGTCGTGGGACCGCTGGCGGCCGGGGGTGTCACGGAGCATCTGGGGTGGCGCTGGGTGTTCCTCGGCATACCGCCGCTCGTCGTCGTACCGCTGGTCGTCGCCCTCCCCGCGATACGCCTGCGCGCCCGCGGCCCCGTCGACCCCGCCGCGCCGCCCGCCCTCGACCGGCGCCGCATCCGGCTCGCGCTGGCCATCGCCGCCGGCGGCGGGCTGCTCCAGTACGCGGGGCAGGACCTGCGCTGGCTCTCGCTGCTGCCGGCCCTCGTCGGCACCGCGCTGCTGGTGCCGGCGGTGCGGGTGCTGCTGCCGCGCGGTACGTACGTCGCCGCCCGCGGGCTGCCCACCGTCGTGCTGATGCGCGGCATCGCGGCGGGGTCGTTCATCGCCGCGGAGAGCTTCGTGCCGCTGATGCTGGTCACCCAGCGCGGGCTGTCGGTGACCGAGGCGGGCATGTGCCTGGCGGTCGGCGGCGCGACGTGGGCGCTGGGCTCCTGGACGCAGGCGCGGCCCCGGCTGGACCCGTACCGGACGCGGCTCGTCCGCATCGGCATGCTGCTGGCGGCCACGGCGATCGCGACGGCGCCGCTGGTGCTGGTGGAGTCGCTGCCGGTGTGGATCGTCCCCGTCGAGTGGGCCTTCGGCTGCTACGGGATGGGGATGGTCATCTCCGGTACGAGCGTGCTGCTCCTGAAGCTCTCCGCCCCCGAGGAGGCCGGCACCAACTCCGCGGCCCTCCAGCTCTCCGACAGCCTCGCCAACGTCGTCCTCCTCGCCGTCGCCGGGGTCGTCTTCGCCGCCCTCGGCGGCGCGGCCGTCGGCCACGGCGCCCTGGGCGCGGGCGGCGACGCCAAGCCGGGGGCGTTCGTGGCGGTCCTGCTGCCGATGGCGGCGGTGGCTCTGGTCGGTGCCGCGGTGGCGGGCAGGCTGCGTACGACGGGGGCGAAGCCGGCGGCGGGGTGAGGCGTGGGGGACGCGTGGGGGACGCGTACGGGTAGCGGTCCGGGTCGTACCGCTTCGATGCCCCCGTGCTCCCCGTCCGGGTACGAACCGGTCCTCTCCTGCCCCGGGTTCGTGTGAGTCTCGTCTCGTCCGGCGCGCCGGGAGTGGTGCGAGGGGCACCGGTAGGCTGACGCGGTTGCCGCTGCGCGACCAGCCACCGACGACCGACCCACCCGGAGACCGTGAGTACCACCTCTCACCACCTCTCACCGGCCTTTCCCGGCCGTGCCCCCTGGGGCACCGCCGGCAAGCTGCGCGCCTGGCAGGAAGCGGCCATGGACCGCTATCTGCAGTCCCAGCCCCGCGACTTCCTCGCCGTCGCCACCCCCGGCGCCGGCAAGACGACCTTCGCGCTCACCCTGGCCTCCTGGCTGCTGCACCACCACGTCGTGCAGCAGATCACCGTCGTCGCGCCCACCGAGCACCTCAAGACCCAGTGGGCCGAAGCCGCCGCGCGCATCGGCATCCGCCTCGACCCCGAGTACAGCGCGGGGCCGGTCGGCCGGAGCTACCACGGCGTCGCCGTGACCTACGCCGGCGTGGGCGTACGGCCCATGCTCCACCGCAACCGCTGCGAGCAGCGCAAGACGCTCGTCATCCTCGACGAGATCCACCACGCCGGCGACTCCCGCTCCTGGGGCGAGGCGTGCCTGGAGGCGTTCGAGCCCGCGACCCGGCGGCTCGCGCTCACCGGCACCCCGTTCCGCTCGGACACCAACCCCATCCCCTTCGTCGTCTACGAAGAGGGCAACGACGGCATCCGCCGCTCCTCCGCCGACTACACCTACGGCTACGGCAACGCCCTCGGCGACGGCGTCGTCCGCCCGGTCATCTTCCTCTCCTACAGCGGCAACATGCGCTGGCGCACCAAGGCCGGCGACGAGGTCGCCGCCCGCCTCGGCGAGCCGATGACCAAGGACGCCACCGCCCAGGCGTGGCGCACCGCCCTCGACCCCCGCGGCGACTGGATGCCCAACGTCCTCGGCGCCGCCGACCGCCGCCTCACCGAGGTCCGCCGCGGCATCCCCGACGCCGGCGGCCTCGTCATCGCCGCCGACCAGGACTCCGCCCGCGCCTACGCCAAGCTCATCAGGGAGATCACCGGCCACCGCGCCACCGTCGTCCTCTCCGACGACACGGGCTCGTCGAAGCGCATCGACGAGTTCACGGACTCCGAGGACCGCTGGATGGTCGCGGTGCGGATGGTGTCGGAGGGCGTGGACGTGCCGCGGCTGGCGGTCGGGGTGTACGCGACGACGATCTCGACGCCGCTGTTCTTCGCGCAGGCGGTGGGCCGGTTCGTACGGTCGCGAAGGCGCGGCGAGACGGCGTCCGTGTTCCTGCCGACGATCCCCGCGCTGCTCGGCTTCGCGCACGAGATGGAGGTCGAGCGCGACCACGTCCTCGACAAGCCGAAGCCCGACGGCGAGGAGGACCCGTACGCCGAGAGCGAGAAGGAACTCGCCGAGGCGGAGAGGCAGCAGGACGAGGAGACCGGCGACCAGGACGAACTGCCCTTCGAGGCGCTGGAGTCGGACGCGGTCTTCGACCGGGTCGTCTACGAGGGCGCCGAGTTCGGCATGCAGGCCCACCCGGGCAGCGAGGAGGAGCAGGACTACCTCGGCATCCCCGGCCTGCTGGAGCCGGACCAGGTGCAGATGCTGCTCCAGAAGCGGCAGGCCCGCCAGATCGCGCACAGCAGGAAGAAGCCGGCGGAGGACGCGGACCTGCTCGAACTGCCCGCCGACCGGCGGCCGGTGGTCACGCACCGGGAGCTGATGGAGCTGCGCAAGGAGCTGAACTCCCTGGTCGGCGCGTACGTCCACCAGAGCGGCAAGCCGCACGGGGTGATCCACACCGAACTGCGCCGCGTCTGCGGCGGCCCGCCGAGCGCGGAGGCGACACCGGGGCAGATCCGGCAGCGGATAGCCAAGGTGCGGGAGTGGGCCACGCGCATGAAGTGACCCGGGGCGGCGGCGAGCCGGTCCTTCTGCACCCGTGGGGTCACGCGTGCGCCCGGCTGCTTCCCCCGCGGTAGGGCGCGGGTCGTCCCCTCGGCGGATGCCCGTCGCACCCCTCATGGGCACAGTGGGCGGTATCCGAAAGCCGATCGCACCACAGGAGCCGGGATGCTGCTGATCGAGGTCTTCGTGCCCAGGGGCGCGCTGAGCGAGGACGAGCGGCAGGCGCTCGGACACCGCCTCGTCGACGCGCTGATGGTCGAGGACGACAGCCACGCCATCGAGATCATCGACGCCCAGCGCGCCCTCACCCAGGTGCTGGTGCACGAGCCCGCCACCTGGGTCCTCGGACAGCGGCCGGCCGCGGACCCGGCGGATCCGCCGCGCTATCTGGTACGGGTCACCGTGCCCGCCTCCTGGCGCAAGGAGATGTGCGACCACACGGTGGAGAAGGTCACCGGCGCCCTGGCCGAGAGCGAGCGCGCCGCCGGCCGCGACCCCGGCCGGGTGCGGCGCGAACCGCACGCGGTCGTCCTGGTGGACGGCATCAGCGAGGGCGGCGTCGGCATCCGCGGACGGGCCATGAGCAGCCTGGACCTCACCGAACTCATCTCCCGGCAGTACCGCGACGACACCGCCGCCCGCCCCGCGCCGGAACCGCCGCGGGGGCAGCTGGTCGACCCCGTCTGCGGTATGGCCGTGGACCTCGGCGACTCGGCGCTGACCCTCGTGCACGAGGGCGTCCTCTACGGCTTCTGCCACGGCCTGTGCCGCCGCGCCTTCGCCGACGAGCACGGGCTGCCGGTGAGCCGGTAGGCGCGGCGGCGGCGGTGCGCTGGCACGGCGTCCTGCGCGGCGAGTTCAACCAGGGGCGCGGGGTGGTGGCGTGAGGGCAGGGCCGCCCGGGTCCGTGGGGGATTGTCGGTGCCCCTCGGTATTGTCGCTGCGGACCGCCCGCGGAGCAGAAAGGCACCTTGCGTCCATGCCGGCTTCCGACAGCAAGTACGACGTGAAGCGCGAACTCAAGCAGCTCTACGCGCCGAAGAACACCGACTGGGCGCTCGTGGACGTACCGCCGCAGCGCTTCCTCGCCGTGGACGGCAAGGGCGATCCCAACACCAGCGCCTCCTACACCGAGGCGGTCGAGGCGCTGTACTCGGTCGCGTACACGGCGAAGTTCGCGAGCAAGCGCACCCTGGGCCGGGACTTCGTCGTCGGACCGCTCGAAGGGCTGTGGTGGGCGGACCGCCCGGAGGTGTTCGTGACCCGGGACAAGGCCGCGTGGCAGTGGCGCATGCTGATCAGCCTGCCGGAGTGGATCACGGACGACCTCGTGGCGGAGGCGAGGCGGGCGGCGCTGGCCAAGAAGGGCGCCGCCGCCCTGCCCGCGCTGCCCCTGCTCCGCGTCGAAACGCTTCGCGAGGGCACCAGCGCGCAACTCCTGCACGTGGGCCCGTACGACGACGAGGGACCGGCGCTGGCCAGGCTCCACGACGAGTACCTGGCCGCGAACGGCCTCCGGATGACCGGGCACCACCACGAGGTCTACCTCAGCGACCCGCGGCGAGCCCGGCCGGAGAGGCTGAAGACCGTACTCAGGCAGCCTGTCGTACGGGCGGAGTGACGGCGGACCGCTGCCCGGCCCGGCCGGAGTGCTCGCGCTCGGAGCGGAGGAGGGCGGTGATCCGGCCGCTGACCGGGTCGTGCTCCAGGACCACGTAGCGGCCGAGGACGGCGAGGGCGACGACGCAGGCGCCCATCTCCAGGCCCTCCTCGACGAGAGTGCCGAGCATGAGCGTGAGGCTGTGGTCGTTCTTGTGCGCCCAGCCGTTGAACGCCTCGACGACCAGCGCACCCCCCAGATACACCCCGAGCGCCCCCAGCAGCCCGTACCGCAGATCCCGCGGCAGCCGCCGCGCCCACACCACGGCGACCACGACACCCGCGACGGCGAGGATCGCGCCGGGCAGCACCCAGGCGTGCGAGGGCAGCGCGACCCCGGCGGTGTCCTTCCACGCCTTGCCGACCTCGCCGAGGCGCTCGTGGAGGGAGACGGTCTCGTCGACGCTGAGCAGCGCGGTGGCCGCGGAGAACCCGAGCCACGACAGCCGCCCGGGACGGGCGTCCCGCCCGCTGAGCAGGGCGGCGGCGAGGGCGACACCGGCGACGGCGAGGAGGAGGGTGCTGTTCCACCAGGTGGCTATGTTGGCTTCGAGATCGACGTTGACCATGCGGCGGACGCTGGGTATCGGCTCGAAGTGGTTGAAGCCGCGGGTGAGGAGATCGGCGGCGAGGACGAGGACGGTGATGCCGCCGGCCCCCCAGAGGACCCAGCGGCGGCCGGGGGGAGGGACGGCTGCGGCGTCTTCGCCGGTCGCGTCGGGTGTGGCGTCTTCGCCGGTCGCGTCGGCTTCGGTGGCTCCGGCACCCGGGTGGGCGCCTTCGCGGGCCCCGCTGGGCCCGTCACCCCCGTCGGCTGCGGCGTCAGCCTTGGTCTTGGACGCGGAATCGGCGGTTCGGCCGCCGGTGCCCTCCGCGTCCGGCTGGTGTATCTCAAGGTCGGTCATAAGCGCGGAGATTAACGGCAGTGGACGGGGGTGAAGTGCCCGGGGTGCCCTTGTATGAAGCAGTTCTCACGTCTCCTTCATCCATGGGGGGAACTCGCCCCCGCCGACGGAAAGTCCGGCAAGGAGGCCGAAAGCCCACTTCATCAGCACGTTGCCGGGGCCCGGCGGGGGCGTGGACGGGCGCGGTGACCCGCGGCTCAGCAGAAGTCGGCGGAGCGGGGTTCCGAGACGTTGCCGGAGCGGTCGATGGCCCGGACGGTGATGGTGCAGCCGGTCAGCGGCGGGTCGCCGAGGTTCGGATGGTCGCCGTAGAACGTCCGGGAGACGACGTGGTCGGTGCCGCCGTCGGTGGTCACGCGGTACCGCAGCCCCCGCGGGAAGTTGACGTTGTCACTGGCGCCGCTCCACCACACGTAGTGGGCGCCGTCGGCCACGTTCTCGGGCTGGATCCTGGTCACGGGGGACGGGGGCACGGTGTCGGGGTCGACGCCGGTGGAGATGGTGCCGGCCGGGCTCACCCCGGAGACGTTGCCGGCGGCGTCGCGCGCCCGGACGGTGAAGGAGTAGCCGGTCTCCGGCTCCAGACCGGTGAACTCGGTTTCCCACTTGTCCGCCGGCACGACCTTCGTCGTAGAGCCGTTGCTGACCAGGAAGTCGGTGACGCCGACGTTGTCCGGCGGGGTGGTGGGATCCCAGAAGCCGAACTCCATGGTGACGCTGGTGCCGGTCCGGTCCACGAAGGCCGGGGCCGCGGGGGTCTGCGGCGGCTGGTCGTCGCCCGCGGCGGCGGCGGGGACCGCGCCGGGGAGGGCCAGGCCGGCGGCGAGCAGGCCGCCGAGGAGGGCGAGCGCGGGGGCGGGGAGGTGCTTACGCCGCGGGGACAGGGTTCTGCGGTGCATGGTTTCCTCCGGTCTCGTTCGGGAGTACGCGCTTTCTCCCGGGTACGGGCCGGGGGGTCGGAGCGTTCACGACCGGAGGCCGGGACTGCGGCGGGGACCTGGGAGCGGCAAGGTGGTGGGTGGACAGGCCCGGAGGGAGCGTACGAACTGCCGCGGCGGGGGGCGGGCCAGGTTGATGGGCGGTCGCGGCTCCTGGGGGCGAGGTCGGGGACCCGGGCCGGGAGCAGCCGGTACGCGCCCGGAGGGTACGAACTCTCGGTAACCCGCCCCAAAAACCAACCCAAATCGCCCATCGGGCCGGACTTTCGCTCACCCACACGCATCCCGCCGGACCGCCCCGGAGCGGCGACCGCGAACGGGGCGACCCTAGACGTCGGCTCCCGGCCCCGCCCTCCGGTGGCTCCGGGGATTGGGTTGTGCCCGGCTCGGGGGGTTTCCGGCCGCGCGTCGGGGTGCCTCGGCGGTCGGGGTTGGTGCGGCTCCGGTGATGCGGCTCCCGGTGCTGGGGTGCGTCGGCGATCGGGCAGGCAGGCTCCGGTGGTCCGCCCCCCCGTTCGCGGGGTTCTGCATCCGTAGGTTCGGTTCGAGGGTGCCCGCTCCCCCTGGGCCACCCTTAGCTGCGGGTCTGTTTGGGGCCGGAGTCCGGTGTCAAGGGTGGGGCGAAGCCCCATCGCGTAGCGACGTTCCTGGAGCGAAGCGGAGGGAGCGCCCTTGACGCCGGGCGGAGGCCCACACTGAAAAGCGGGGTGGCCCGGGGGGAGCCCCGACGACACGGCTTTTCCCTTCTCGGATCCCCCGGACGCCGGCCCATCCCCACGCACCACGGCCCACCCCGACGCCGCAGCCCCCGTACCCGGTCCGCGTACCCGGTCCGTGTACCCGGCCCCGTACCCGGTCCGCCCGCCCCCCGGCACCCGTCCTCCGCACTCGTCTGACCAGCCGACCCCGCCGGTGACCCGGGTTCGTTGTCAGAGCAGGCGCCTACCCTTGGGCGGGTGTGAGGGGTGGTGGGGGGTGGGTGTTGCACGGATGGCGGGGTGTCGGGGGGTGATCCGTGGCAGGCCCACCCCTACCCCCCGGGCCGGAGTCGGTTTGGCCCCGTACCCCGTCGTCGCGCCCACCTCCGCCCCGAGCCGGTGTGACCCCGGGCCCTCGTCGCGCCGCCATCTCAGTGAATCCGTGGCCGCCCCGGTGCCGTGAGCTGCCGAGAAACCGTAAATCAGGGAATATGCCTTTATTCGGCCCACTGGACGTCGGGCCTCACTACTTGTGGAGCTGAAATGAGGCGTATCCGCCTGGCCGTCGTGGGCGCGGCCGCAATCGCACTGCTGACCACCGCGAGTGCATGTTCCGAGAACGACAGCGACTCCTCCTCCTCGACGCCGTCCACCAAGGCGTCGGCCAAAGCCTCCGCCAAGGCGTCGAGCGAGGCGACCAGCGTCGCGCAAGCAAGCGACCAGGCCACGGTGAAGACCGCTTCGGCCGACAAGCTCGGCACCATCCTGGTCGACGAGAAGGGCCGCACCCTCTACCTCTTCGAAAAGGACACCTCGACCAAGTCGACCTGCGACGGCGCCTGCGCCAAAGCCTGGCCCCCGCTCCTCACCACCGGGAAGCCCAAGACCGACGGCTCCGCCCAGTCCAAGCTGATCGACACGTCGAAGCGCTCCGACGGCAAGACCCAGGTCACGTACAACGGCCACCCCCTCTACCGCTATCAGGGCGACTCCAAGCCCGGTGACACCAACGGCCAGGGCCTCGACCAGTTCGGCGCCAAGTGGTACGTCCTCGACGCCGACGGCAAAGAGGTCAAGACCGGCGGCGACTCGGGTGGCGACTCGGGCGGGCCGGGCTACTAGTCACCGTCCGACAGCCACACTCCGACTCACGGGCGATCGACATGCCGACCAGCACCGGTCCCCGATCCCACCGCCGCCCCTCCCCGGCACGCGGCGCCTTCCTCGCCCTCGGCGTCGCGTTGCCGGTGGCCACGGCGGTGGCGATCTGGCTGATCGGTGACCACCACACTCCCCAGTACACGACGAGCCTCTTCGGCGAAGAAGGCGACGCCGCCGTCACCCTCAAGGCCCGCCTCGGCACAGCCCTCTTCGGCCTCGCCGTCATCCAACTTCTCCTCGCCCTGTGGATGTACGGGCGCCTCCCCGGCCTCACCGCCGCGTCCCGCCCCGTCCGCATCACCCACCGCGTCCTCGGCTGGGGAGCCTTCCTCCTGTCCGTCCCCATCGCCTACCACTGCGTCCGCACCTACGGCGTGGAGACCACCGACACCCGCGTCCACCTGCACTCGATCGCCGGCTGCGCCCTGTACGGAGCCTTCGTCGCGAAGGTCCTCGTCGTACGCAGCCGCCACCTCCCCGGCTGGCTGCTCCCCGCCGCAGGCGGCGCGCTGTTCGTCGCCATCGGGCTGCTGTGGTACTCGGCGGCGCTGTGGGCCCTCAACGACTATGAGGTTCCGGGCCTGTAGCTCGTCACTGTGCGCGTGCGTAGGCGACGAACGCGGCCCAGGCGTCGGGGGTGAAGCGGAGTATGGGGCCTTCGGGGTCCTTCGAGTCGCGGACATGGATGGCGCGGGGGGTGGGGGCTACCTCAATGCAGTCTCCACCGTCTTGGCTGCTGTAGCTCGACTTGCACCAGGACAACCCCGGGTCCTGGGCCCCGGTCTTGGCGGTACTCATAGCTCTCCTGCCACTTCCTCGATCAGGGGGACCGACTCCTCAGTACTGAGGGCGAGTGCGCGCATTGAACCGTAACGGAGCCAGAAGGCGCTGGTCTGTTCCCGGCCAACCCGGGACATCACGCAGCCTTGGGCCTCGACGTAGACGTACTGCTTTCCGTCGGCCGTCTCCAGCAGCACCATGTGGCCGTTGAGGCCGCCGTGTACCGCACGTGCGGACGGCATGATCTGGATCTCGACGTTGCGCAGCTCCGCGCACTCCAGTAGCCGGCGGAGTTGGGCCTGCATGATCCGGCGGTTCCCCACCATGCGATGCAGTGTCGCCTCCTCGATGATGAGGGCGAATGCGACCAGGGGCTTCTTGCGTGTGAGCAGCGACTGCCGTGCCAGGCGTGCTGTCAACCACTCGTCGACCGTCTCGTCGTCGAGGGGCGGGTAGGCACCGCCGAGTAGGGTTCTTGCGTAATCCTCCGTCTGAAGCAGCCCTGGGATCACCAGCGGGTCGTACGAGTACCGGATGACCGCTTCCTTCTCCAAAACCGCCAAGTCCCGGAAGAACGTCGGTAACTGCGCGAAGTCCACCTCCTCCTGCAACTCCTCCAACACACCCCCCGCCTCCACCACTTCCTCCGCCCGCCCCGTGAACTCCGCCTTCGCCGGCCGCCTCCCCTGCTCCACCGACGCGCAGTGGTCCTGCGAGTACCCCATCCGCTCGGCCAACTCCTCCTGCGTCAGCCCCGCCTTCGTGCGGAAGAACTTCAGCAGCTTGCCGTACGCGACCCAGCTGCCCGGCCTGTCGTCGTCGTTGATGCGCTTTCCCCGGCGGCGGTTGTTCCCCATCTGAACCACGCCCCTGTCTCGTCGTACGCGCGTGCTACCCGGGCCAACGACCCGCTTCGCCAGGGGTTTCGGGCATCGGCTCGTACAAAGCCGCCCCCCGCTCGTACATAACCCTCCTGTCGACCGGCCGCCCTACACCCCCTTCCCCGCCCCCGCCAACGTGGCTCCATGCACGCACCGACCGCCGACCCCACCCAACCCGTCCACCCCACCCTCGCCGCGCTCTTCAGCCCCACCCCCCGCGGCGCCCGCCGTGCCCGGCTGCTTGCCGTGCACCAGCTCGGCGACTGGGGCATCCCCCGCGCCACTGCCACCGCCGAGGCCGTCGCCGTCGTGACCGCCGAGCTGGCCGCCAACGCGGCCGTGCACGGGCGGCATCGGGGGCGGTACTTCCGGCTGCGGCTGCAACTGAAGGAGCACGTCGTACGGATCGAGGTATCCGACGCGCGGCCTGAGCGGCCCGTGCCCACGGCCGCCCAACCCGGTGCGGTTCAGCCGGAAAGCGACCACGGCCGCGGGCTCGTCCTCGTCACCGCCTTCGCCGAGCGCTGGGGCTGCTTCCAGCCCGGCCCCGCCGTCAAGACCGTCTGGGCCGACGTCCGCCGGGACCTCAGAACAGCTTCCCCGGGTTCATGATGCCCAGCGGGTCGAACACCCCCTTGATCTCCCGCTGCAGCTCCAGACCCACCGGTCCCAGCTCCTTCGCCAGCCACTCCTTCTTCAGCAGCCCCACCCCGTGTTCCCCCGTGATCGTGCCGCCCAGCTCCAGGCCCAGCGCCATGATCGCGTCGAACGACTTGCGGGCCCGCGCCGACTCGTCCGCGTCGGCCGGGTCGAAGCAGACGTTGGGGTGGGTGTTGCCGTCGCCCGCGTGGACGCAGGTGCCGATGGTCAGGTCGTATGTCGCGGCGATCCCGGCGACGCCGTCGAGGAAGGCGCCGAGGCGGCTGCGGGGGACGCAGACGTCGTCGATCATCGTCGTGCCGCTGACGGCCTCCAGGGCCGGGAGGGCCGCGCGGCGGGCGGCGAGGAGCAGTTCCGACTCCGCGGCGTCCGCGGCGGGGACGACCTCCGTGGCGCCCGCCGCGGTGCACAGGGCGCCGAGGGCCGCCAGGTCGGCGGCCGGGTCGGGGGTGTCGTAGGCGGCGAGGAGGAGGGCCTCCGTGCTTTCCGGGAGGCCCATCTTCGTCAGGGTGTTGACGGCTCGTACCGTCGTACGGTCCATCAGCTCCAGCAGCGACGGCACGTGCCCGTCCGCCATGATCCGGCAGATCGCGTCACAGGCCGCCGCCGCCGACGGGAACTCCGCCGCCAGCGCCAACTGCTGCCCCGGCGCGGGCTTGAGCGCCAGTGTGGCGCCGACCACCGCGCCGAGGCTGCCCTCCGAGCCGACGAAGAGGCGGGTCAGGTCGTAGCCCGCGACGCCCTTCGCCGTGCGGCGGCCGGTGGTGAGCAGCCGGCCGTCCGGGAGGACGACGTCGAGGCCCAGGACGTATTCCGCGGTGACGCCGTACTTCACGCAGCACAGCCCGCCCGAGCCGGTGCCGATGTTGCCGCCGATCGTGCAGGTCTCCCAGCTCGACGGGTCGGGCGGGTAGAACAGGCCCTCGGCGGCGACCGCGCGCGACAGCGCGGCGTTGACGACGCCGGGTTCGACGACGGCGATCCGGTTGACCGGGTCGATCTCCACGATGCGGTCCATCTTCACGAAGGACAGCACGATCGCCCCGTCGTCCGCGTTGGCCGCCCCCGACAGGCCCGTACGGGCACCCTGCGGGACGACGGGGACGCGCAGCTCCGTCGCCGTACGCATCACGTGCCGCACCTGCTCGACCGTCTGCGGCAGCACGACCGCCGCGGGCGTGCCCGAGGGGCAGAACCCGGCCATGTCGCCCGCGTACGAGGCGGTGACGTCCGGGTCCGTCAGCACCGCCGCGGCGGGCAGGCCCGCCCGGAGCGCCGTGATCAGCGGTTCGTCCCCGGCCTCTTCCCTGGCTGTCGCCTGATCGCTCATGTCTTCAGACTGCAACGACTCCGCCCGCGGCGAAACCCCGCCCGCCGCATCCCGCCCGCCGCACGCCGCCCGGCGAAGCCCCGCCCGTCGCCCGACTCACGTCACCCGCGGCAGCTGGCTGTCCAGCCAGTCCGTCAGCGTCTCCATGTACGACGCCGTGATGTGCGCCCCGTTCCGGTACACGATCACGTTCCCGATCACCGCCGGGCACGTGCCGTCCTTGCACATCACCGGCTTCGGGTCGATGAGCCCCACCTCGTCGAACTTCGCGTTCGCCCGCGCGCTCACCGGCTCGTACCCGTACCCGTCCGCCTCCGAGAACGCGCAGTCCTCCAGATCCCGGACCGCGCCCGAGACGCAGGACGGGATGTCCTCGGGCGGGTACGGGTTGTCGGCGAGGGTGAGGACCGTGGCGCCGGTGCCGAGGAGGTCGTCCATGGTCTCCTCGTAGCCCTTCTGGTGCGCCTTCGCGCTCTCCTTGCCGCTGAGCCGCTTGCCGTCCTCCACGACGGTCTTGACGTCCTGCGTGCCGGTGATGATCAGGTCGGGGCTCTCGTCCTCGATCCGCTCCAGGGCGTTGTCGCGCCATTCGTCGCACTCGGTGTACGTGCGCTGGAGCTGGTTGTTGAAGACCGTGACCTGCGCCGGGGTGCACGCCGACTTCGTCAGGGTGACGAGCCGCAGGCCGCGCCGCTCGGTGACCTTCTCCAGCGCGGGCGCGTACTGGATGGCGTGCGAGTCGCCGAAGAGGACGACGGTGTCGGTGCCGCCCGTGTTCCCGTACGCGCAGTCGCCCGACTCCGTCTCCTGCTGCCCGGCCAGGCAGCCGTCGTCGTGGACCTTGCCGCGGTCGTCGGTGGCCTTCTCCGGGAGCGGGCGCAGGGCCTTCGCGGACTTCTGCGGCTGCTCCTCGTCGACGAGGGCGGCGGCGCCGCGGGCCTGGTCGGCGGAGGCGAGGGCGATCGTCGGGGCGGAGATCCAGGAGCCGGCCGCGACGAGCACCGTGACGGCGGTGCAGGCGGCGCCGACGGCCAGGGCGCGGGGGGTGGGGAGCAGGACGCGGGCGCGCCGTACGGGCTCCTCCACGAGCCGGTGGGTGAGCGCCGCGGGCAGTGCGGCGGCGGCGACCACGACGAGCATCCAGCGGATCTGCAGCTCGCGGTCGAGCGCGAGGGGTACGAAGACGACGGCGGGCCAGTGCCACAGGTACCAGGAGTACGAGATCCGCCCCGCGTAGCGCAGCGGCGGGACGGACAGCAGCCGGCCCACGGGGTGGGCGGCGAGTC
>NZ_JACBXC010000400.1 GCF_013870535.1 Streptomyces phytophilus
GGGGTCTCAGCAGCCCCGGCCGCGCAGGGCCACCATCGCGTCGTAGCTCGTCTCGGCCGCCCAGATCGAGCCCTGCGGCTCCTGCGGCCCGCGGTCCTGCTCCCAGAAGTACAGCGGCAGGCCCGGCGCCCGCAGCCCGCTGAAGAAGCGGCGGAAGTCCAGCTCGCCCTGGCCGAAGACGACGTCGCGGTACTGGTTCGTCTGCGCCGGGTCCCGCACGCCGTCCTTGACGTGGAAGGCGACGTAGCGCTGCGGGGCGGCGTTGACGTAGTCCAGCGGGTCGAACTCGCCGAGCTGGTCGCGGAAGCGGACCGAGGCGCCGAACGCCCAGAGGATGTCCAGCTCCAGGAAGACGTACCGCGGGTCGGTGCCGCTCAGGAACAGGTCGTGGCGCCGCTTGCCCGGCCGGTCGGTGACCGGGCCGAACTCGTTGGTGTGGTTGTGCTGGTAGACCTTCAGCCCGTAGCTCCTGGCCACCTCGCCGGACTCGTTGAACCGGTCGGCGCCGGCCTGGATCTCCGCCGCCGTACCGCCGGGGAAGTCGCTGGCGGTGCCGACGAGGTCCATGCCGAGCGCGGCGGCGTTCTCGAACTCCCGCTCGCGGGTGTCCGCGTTGAGCAGCGCGTCGAGCCCGAGGTGGGCGCCGCCGGCGCGCAGGCCGTTGTCGTCGAGCAGCTTGCGCAGCTTGGGGACGGTCATGTCCGGCTCGGCCGGCGAGGTGTAGCCGGCGAACTCGATGTACTTGTAGCCGATCTCGGCCAGCTCCTGGAGCACGGGCGTGAAGCCGCGCTGCTGGATCTGGTCGCGGACGCTGTAGAGCTGCAGGCCGATACGGCCCCGGGGGATCAGGCCGCCGCGCCCGCGGGCGGCGGCGGGGGCCGCGAGGGCCCCGGCGCCCGCGGCGAGCGCGGCGGTACCGGCCGCGGTACCCGCGGCGGCCCGGAGGAATCCACGGCGGTGCAGGCTGGGCTTGCTCATGTCGTGTCTCTCCTGCGAGGTTCGGGTGTGGACGGGGTGGGAACCGCGGGGTGGCGTACGCGCGCACGCCACCCCGCGCCGTACCGGAAGGTCAGCCGACGGCCTTCGTGACGGCCCGGTCGCTGCCGGTCAGGCCGCCCGCGTCGGTGTACTCGGCGACGAACACGCCGGTGACGTTGCCCTCGGAGGGGTCGTGACCCGCGACGGGCTCGGTCTGGATCGTGCCGGTGCAGCCCGCGGTGGTGCTCTGCGGGTGCCCGTGCGCGTCATGGCCCACGATGTAGTGCACCTTGACCTGGCTGCAGTCCACCTCGGCCTCGTCGGTCACGGTGACCTCGAACTCGACCGCGTCGCCGAAGTGGAACTCCTGGTCGTCGACCGGCTTGACCAGGGTCACCTCGGGCGCCTGGTCCCCGACGACGACGTCGACGTCCTTGTACGCCGCCCGGCCCTTGCTGTCGGTGACCTTCAGGGCCGCCTTGTGGGTGCCGTCCTTCTCGTACGTGTACGAGGGGCTGACGTCGGTGGAGTCGGTCCTGCCGTCACCGTCGAAGTCCCAGGCGTAGCGCACCCGGTCGCCGTCCGGGTCCGCGGTGCCCTCGGCGGAGAACTCGACGGTCAGCGGCGCGAGGCCCTTGACCGGCGTGGCGGCCAGCTCGGCCTTCGGCGCGTGGTTGCCGGTGCGGCCGATGTAGTCGATCCGCGAGAGCTGCGCGTCCGGGTTCTCCGAGAAGTAGCCGTCGCCGTACTCCAGGACGTAGAGGGCACCGTCCGGGCCGAACTCCAGGTCCATGGGGTTGTCGACGGGCGGCTTCCCGACCCCCTGGGCGACCGGGTTGACCGCTTCCACGGCGCCGGAGCGGTCGAGCCTGAACTCCTTGATGTAGTCCCGGCCCCACTCGGCGAACAGCGGCGTCCCGTCGTAGTACCGCGGCCAGGCCACGGCCCGGTTGCGCACCTCGGTCGACGGCTTGTACTCGTACGCCGGTCCGGCCATCGGGGCGATGCCGCCGGTGCCCAGGCCCGGGAACTCGGCGGACTGGCCGTAGGAGTACCAGACCTCCGGCTGCTCCACCTCGGGCAGCTCGGTGCGGCCGGTGTTGTGCGGCGAGGTGTTCACCGGCTCGGCGCAGTCGAAGGGCTCGCCGGAGGTCCCGGTGGCGAAGTCGTAGTCGTTGTACGGCAGCTGGCCGGTGGCGCAGTACGGCCAGCCGTAGTTGGCGGGCTCGTCGAGCACCAGCCACTTGCCCTGCCCGGCGGGGCCGCGGGTGTCGCTGTTCTCGCGGGCGTCGGGGGAGTAGTCGGCCACGTAGACGTCGTCGGTCTGCGGGTCGATCTCCATCCGGTACGGGTTGCGCAGGCCCATGGCGTAGATCTCCGGCCGGGTCTTCTCGGTTCCCGGCTTGAAGAGGTTGCCCCTGGGTATCGCGTACGAGCCGTCGCCGCGGACCTTGATGCGCAGCACCTTGCCGCGCAGGTCGTTGGTGTTCCCGGAGGTCCGCTGGGCGTCGAACGCCGGGTTGCGGCTGTCCCGTTCGTCGATCGGCGCGTAGCCGTCGGACTCGAACGGGTTGGTGTCGTCACCGGTGGTCAGGTACAGGTTGTCGGCGGAGTCGAAGGCGATGTCGCCGCCGACGTGGCAGCAGATGCCGCGGTCGACCGGGACCTGGAGGATCTTCTGCTCGGTGGCGAGGTCGAGGGTGTCGCCCTTGAGCTTGTACCGGGAGAGCTGCAGGTGGCCCTTGTAGGGGTCCCAGTCCCCCTGCGTGCCCTCGAAGGGAGCGTCGCCCTCGTTGACGGGCGTGTCGGGGTCGTCGACCGGGGTGTCCAGCGGCGGCGAGTAGTAGAGGTAGACCCACTTGTTCTTGCGGAAGTCGGGGTCGATGGCGACGTTCTGCAGGCCCTCCTCGTCGTGCTGGTACACGTCGAGTTCGGCGGCCAGCTTGTTCACGCCGCTGTCCGGGTCGTTGAGCCAGACCTTGCCGGCGCGGGTCACGTGCAGGACCCGCTCGTCCGGCAGGACGGCGAGGTCGAGCGGCTCGCCCGGACGGTCGTTGAGTGTGATCTTCTCGAAGGCGGAGTCAGGCGGCGGCTGCGCGGCGGCTTCCGGCGCCGCGGCGGTCGCGCCGGGCGCGACCAGCAGCGCGGCGCTGACCGCGCCGGCGGCGAACAGGGCCAGTCTTCGTAGCATTTCCCCTCCCAGGGGCTGGACGGCAAGGCGGCTGGACACGCTCCTGGGTGGTCGACCCGTTTGCGCCGTCCTTGATCGGCCCGCGCGCTGCGGCTCGTGCGCGGCTTCACGTCCCCCCGCCGTCCACGTCCCGACATGTGACGGCGGCCGGTTGGAGATTAGACCTCTTTCGACGCAACGCCAATGCCTACGACCAGAATTAGCATCACTTTGTCTTTGGAAAGAGCAAACTAGGGTGTGGTCACGGACGGTTCGGCCCCGCCGGGCCGGGAAGGATCACCGGGCGGGGCCGTCACGGGAGGCGGAGGCGGCGGGCCCGGCGGGCGGCGCGGTTCAGCCGAGGGTCTTGCCCGCGGCGGGGACGTCCGACGCCCCGCGCTGGCGCGGCAGCAGCGCCGCCGGGGCGTCCTGGTGGTGCAGGACGACGTTGCGGACGGGGTGGGCGATCTCGATGCCCTCTTCCCGGTAGCGCAGTTGCAGCCGCTTGATGAACTCGTGCTTGATCCGGAACTGGTCGCTGAACTCGACGGCGCGCAGCACCACCGAGAAGCCGGCGCGCGAGTCGCCGAAGGTGTGGAAGCGGACGACCGGGTCGTACTCCGGCACGCCGCCCTCGACCGCCGCCATGACCTGCTGCGCCACCTCGACCGTCACCCGCTCGACCAGGTCGAGGTCGCTGGAGAGCGCCACGCCCGCCTGGACGACGATGGACAACTCCTGCTCCGGGCGGTGGTAGTTCGTCATGATGGTGCTGGCGAGCTGGTCGTTGGGGATGACGACGAGGTTGTCCGACTGGGTGCGGATCACGGTGTTGCGCCAGTTGATGTCGGTGACGTAGCCCTCCTCGCCGCTGCTGAGCCGGATGTAGTCGCCGACCTGCACCGTCTTGGAGGCCAGGATGTGCACCCCGGCGAAGAGGTTGGCGAGCGTGTCCTGCAGCGCCAGTGCGACCGCCAGGCCGCCGACGCCGAGCGCGGTGAGCAGCGGGGCGATGGAGATGCCCAGGGTCTCCAGCAGGATCAGCAGCCCTATCGCCAGCACCGCGATGCGTGTGATGTTCACCAGGATCGTGGCGGAGCCCACGCCCTGCGAGCGGACGCCCATGAGCTGTGCGACGACCCGGGCGGCGGCGACGGTGACCGTCAGGATGAGCACGGCGACCACGATCTGGTCCACGGTGTGCTCGACCGGGCGCTTCAGCGGCAGCGAGGCGGCGGCGATCGAGACGCCGCCGGCCAGCGCGCCCCACGGGGCCATCGTGCGCAGGGCGCCGACGAGGATGTCGTCGCCGGCCCAGCTCGTCCGCGTCGCGCCCTTGCCCAGCCAGCCCAGCAGCACGCGCAGCAGCAGGCCGACGCCGATGCCGCCGAGGACCGCGGAGCCGGCGACGACCAGATCGTGCAGAGTGAGGGCTCGGTTCACCTTGATACCTGTCTTCGTTCGGGAACGGGTGCACGTCCGGACGCCTGTGCGATCCGGCGTGCCCGCCATCCTGCCGTATCCGGTGGGGGAGTTGGCCGCGCGGCCGGAGGAAGCGGACGGTCCTGTCCCGGTTGCGGGCGCGCGGGGCATCCGCGATGCGGAGGCGGAAGTTCAGGGTCAGCCCTGAGGTGCGGTGCCCGCCGCGTGGCTACGGTGGTCCGCACCGGCTC
>NZ_JACBXC010000401.1 GCF_013870535.1 Streptomyces phytophilus
AGGCCCGCGAACACGTCGTCCGTCCAGCCCCGCCCCCCGGCCGGTGCCCGGCCGGGGGGCGGGGCTGGACGGACGGCGGCGGGTAGTCGGGGTCGGCCATCTGGTCGTACGGCTCCTCCGCCGCCGCCCGCCGCGGCTCGGCGGCCTCCGCCGCAGGCGAGTCCGCGTCCGCGTCCACCGCCCGCGCCACCGACGCGAAGCGGTCGTCGAGGGTGTCCCCCGCGCGCTGCGGCCCGGTGTCCGGTACCCCCTCCCCGTACAGGTCGTGCCACCACTCGTCCTCGGTGCGGCGTTCCCCCGCCGTCTCCCCCTGGCGATCCATGCTCCTATTGTTCCCCGCCGCCCCCCGCCACAACTGCCGGACCCGCAAGATCACGGCAAGGGCCTTCCACCCGACCCACCGGTACGGTCAGGATGTGCAGGTGCTCGGTGCCATCGGACTCGACGACGTGCAGGAGTCGGCCTACCGCGCGCTGGTCGCACTCGGCGCCGCCGACGTCCCCGAGCTGGCGCGGCGGTTGACGCTGCCCGAGCCGGAGGCGGTGCGGACGCTGCGGCGGCTGGAGCAGCACGGGCTGGCGGCGCAGTCGTCGGCGCGGCCGGGGCGCTGGGTGGCGGCGCCGCCGTCGGTCGCGCTGGGGGCGCTGCTGATCCAGCAGCGGCACGAGTTGGAGCGCGCCGAACTGGCCGCCGCGCTGCTCGCGGAGGAGTACCGGGCGGAGGCCGGCGAGCCCGCCGACGTACACGACCTGGTCGAGGTGGTGACCGGTGCGGGTGCGGTGGCGCACCGGTTCCTGCAGCTGCAGCTCGGCGCCGAGCAGGAGGTGTGCGCGCTGGTCACGCGGGAGCCGCTGGCCGTGCGCAGCCAGGACAACACCGCGGAGGAGAAGGCCGCGGGCCGCGGCGTGCGCTTCCGGGTCGTGCTGGAGCGCTCGCGGCTGCTGGCCCCCGGCACGGTCGCCGAGGCCGCGGCGGCGCTGCGCCGGAACGAGGAGCTGCGGGTCGCGGACGTGGTGCCGACGAAGCTGGTGATCGCGGACGGGGCGACGGCGATGGTGCCGATGTTCGCCGGGGCCGGCGAGCCCGCCGCGCTCGTGGTGCACGCGAGCGGGCTGCTGGAGTCGCTGTCGGGGCTCTTCGAGAGCCTGTGGCGCCAGGCGCTGCCGCTCCGGCTGACCGCGGGCGGCGCGGCGGTGGCGGAGCAGGCGCCGGACGGGCCGGACGCGGTGGACCTGCAGATCCTCGGCCTGCTGCTGGCGGGCCTCACGGACGCGAGCGCCGCGAAGCAACTGGACCTGGGGCTGCGGACCGTGCAGCGGCGGGTGAAGCGGCTGATGGAGATCGCCGGGGTGCACACGCGGCTGCAACTGGGCTGGTACGCCCACGAACGCGGCTGGTGCGCCGAGCAGCCGGCGGCGAGCCGCTGACGCACCGCCGGCCCGGCCTCAGCCTCTCCCCTTGCGCGCCCGCGCCTCGCGCTCGGCCGCGTCGCGGCGCTTCCAGTCCCGCCGCCGGTCCGCCTGCACCCGCAGGTCCGTGCGCGCCGCGATGCGGGCGTTCTCGCGCTGGAGCTTGCGGTAGCTCTCCAGGCGGCGCGGGTGCAACTCGCCGTGTTCCAGGGCCGCGACGACCGCGCAACCCGGCTCGGCGGTGTGCGTGCAGTCGTGGAAGCGGCAGCGGGCGGCGAGTTCCCGGATCTCCGCGAAGACCTGGCCGAGCCCGTCGTCGGCCTCCCACAGGCCGACGCCGCGCAGTCCCGGGGTGTCGATGAGGACGCCGCCGCCGGGCAGCGGCAGCAGGTCGCGGGAGACGGTGGTGTGCCGGCCCTTGCCGTCCGCGTCGCGTACCTCGTGGACCCGCTGCACGTCGGCGCCGAGCAGGGCGTTGGCCAGCGTGGACTTCCCGGCGCCGGAGGCGCCGAGCAGGACGGAGGTGCCGGTGGACAGCGCGGCGGCCAGCTGCGGGATGCCCGCGCCGGTGGCGGCGCTGACCGCGAGGACGGCGGTGCCCGGCGCGACCTCCTCGGTGTCGGCGACGAGGTGGCCGAGGACCACCGGGTCCTCGACGAGGTCGGCCTTGGTGAGCGCGACCAGCGGCTGCGCGCCGCTGGACCAGGCGAGGGACAGCAGCCGCTCCAGGCGCGCCGGTTCGATGTCGGCGGCGCGCGTCGCCGCCAGCGAGACGGCGATCACGGCGTGGTCCACGTTGGCGGCGATGACCTGGCCCTCGGAGCGTTTGGACGACGCCGAGCGCAGGAACGCCGTGCGGCGCGGCAGCAGGGCCCGTACGGCGAACCGCTCGCCCGGTTCGAGCGCCGCCCAGTCACCGGTGCACGGCAGCCGGGTGAGGTCGGCTGTGCGGCCGGCGGCCCGGTCGGCGGCGGCGAGGCGGGCGGTGGTGGCGCGGACGGGTCCGGCGTCGGTGAGGGCGATGCAGGAGCCGCGGTCCATCCGCGTGATGCGGGCGGGGATCAGCCCTTCGGACTCGTACGGCGCGAAGGCGTCGGCGGCGGCCTCATCCCAGCCGTAGGCGACCAGGAGGCGGGGTGCGGGGAGATCTGTCAACGGAGCGACCCTTCAGAAAGGAGCGGGCGTGCGGCTGTCGTGCGGGGACTGCGCCCCTGACGGCTTCGGTCATGGCCCTCACCTCCCTGGTCGATACCGGTCACGTGGTGCGCTGAAAGCGTATGCAGCCGCGCACGTATCACGCCAGGGGTTTTCCCCCGCCGCCGCCGGAACGCGCGCCGCGCTCGTACGGCGGACAGCGGCGATCGGCGGCATGCTTGTCGGCACGGGAGCGTCGCCGGCGACGGCGCGGCTGCCGTGCCCCCAGCCCCGTACCCCCGCGACGTGGACCGAGGTGACCGACGTGGCGTCCAACGAGGAGGTCGCCGCGCTCCTGCAGGAGTACGCCGACCTGTTGTCCATCACCGGCGGCGACGCCTTCAAGGCGCGCGCCTACGAGCGCGCCGCCCGCGCGGTCGCGGGCCACTCCGCCGACGTGTCCGGGCTGGACGCCAAGGAGCTGAAGGCGATCCCCGGCGTGGGCGCCTCCATCGCCGGCAAGGTCGGCGAGTACCTGCGTACGGGCCGCGTGGCGGCGGTCGACGAGGCCCGCGAGCGCATCCCTGCCGGGGTCCGCGAGCTGATCGCCATCCCCGCCCTCGGCCCCAAGCGCGCCCTGATCCTCTACGAGGAGCTGCGCGTGTCCTCCGTCGACGAGCTGGCCGCGGCGATCGGCGAGCACCGGCTGCGCGGCCTGAAGGGCTTCGGCCCGAAGAGCGAGGAGAAGCTGCTCCACGGCATCGACCTGCTGCGCTCGGCCACCGGCCGGATCCCCGTCGACACGGCGCTCGCGCTCGCCGACGACATCGTCGCCCGGCTGGCCGCGGTCGCCGGCTGCGAGCGCTGCGCGTACGCGGGCTCGCTGCGCCGGCGCCGCGGGACCGCCGGCGACCTGGACGTGCTCGCCGCCGCGGCCGACTCGGCGCCGCTGATGGCGGCGTTCACCGGGCTGCCGCTGGTCGGCGAGGTCATCGGCACCGGGGAGACGAAGACGAGCATCCGCACCACCGGCGGCGTCCAGGTCGACCTGCGGGTGGTGCCGCCGGGCGCGTGGGGCGCGGCGCTGCAGTACTTCACCGGGTCGAAGCAGCACAACATCCGCCTCCGCGAGATCGCCGTGCGCAAGAAGCTGAAGCTGTCGGAGTACGGGCTCTTCCACGCCCGCAGCGGCCGCCGCATCCGGGTCGCGACGGAGGAGGACGTCTACGCCCGCCTCGGCCTGCCCTGGATCCCGCCGCCGCTGCGCGAGGACCGCGGCGAGATCGAGGCCGCGGGCCGGGGCGAGCTGCCGGAGCCGGTCGCGGAGGACGACCTGCGCGGCGACCTGCACACCCACACCGACCTCACCGACGGCATCGACACGCTGGAGGCGATGGTGGCGGCCGCCGCAGAGCGCGGCTACGCCTACTACGCCATCACCGACCACGCCCCCGAGCTGCGCATGCAGCGCATGACGAAGGAGAAGATGCTCGCCCAGCGCGAGACGGTGGCGGCGCTGGACGCGCGCCACCGGCGGCGGAGGAACGGGCCGCGGCTGCTGCACGGCACGGAGCTGAACATCGCGCCGGACGGCTCGGTCGACTGGCCGGGCGAGTTCCTGGAGACGTTCGACATCTGCGTGGCCTCGGTGCACTCGCACTTCACGCAGCCGAAGGACGAGATGACCCGCCGCTTCCTGGCCGCGGTGGAGAACCCGCACGTGCACGTCATCGGCCACCCCACCACCCGCAAGGCCGGCAAGCGGCCGGCGGTCGACGCGGACTGGGACGCGATCTTCGCGGCCTGCGCCCGTACGGGCACGGCGCTGGAGGTCAACGCCCACCCGAACCGGCTCGACCTGCCGGACGAGCTGATCCTGCGGGCGCGGAGCCACGGCGTGAAGTTCGCCATCGACAGCGACGCGCACTCCGTGCCGGACCTGGCGAACATGCGCTACGGGGTGGGCATCGCGCAGCGCGGCTGGCTGACGAAGGAGCACGTCATCAACACGTGGCCGCTGGCCCGGCTGCGCCGCTTCCTGCGCGCGAAGGCCGCCTGAGGCGGCGGCTGCCCCCGCACTCACTTGACCTCGTGCCGCTCCCCGTCCACCCGGTCGGCCGGATCGTCCCCGTCGTTCGGATCGTCCCCGTCGTTCGGATCGTCCCGGCCGGCCGGATCGTCCCGCTCCGCCGGCTCCTTCCGCCGCGACAGCCGCGCCGGCCGCTCCTTCGCCCGGGAGCGCCGGCCCTCCTCCTGCGCCTCCTCCTCTTCC
>NZ_JACBXC010000402.1 GCF_013870535.1 Streptomyces phytophilus
GTGCCGATGCGAGACAATTCGACTGTCGCATCGGCAAACCCCGGAGGAAGTCCGTGACAGGTTTCGTGGAGAAGCCCCAGCCCGTCCAGGTGCCCGGCCTCGTCCATCTGCACACCGGCAAGGTCCGCGACCTGTACGAGGACGCCGAAGGCCGCCTGGTGATGGTCGCCGGCGACCGGATCTCCGCGTACGACTGGGTGCTTCCCACCGAGATCCCCGACAAGGGCCGGATCCTCACGAAGCTGTCCCTGTGGTGGTTCGAGCGGATCGCCGACCTCGTCCCGCACCACGTGCTCTCCACCGAGCTGCCCGAGGGCGCCCCCGCCGGCTGGGCGGGGCGCGCCCTGGTGTGTCGGCGGCTGCGGATGGTGCCGGTGGAGTGCGTGGCCCGCGGCTATCTGACGGGCTCGGGGCTCACGGAGTACGCCGAATCCGGCGCCGTCTGCGGCGTCGACCTGCCGCCGGGGCTGACCGACGCCTCCGCGCTGCCCGCCCCGGTCTTCACGCCGGCGACGAAGGCGGAGGTGGGGGAGCACGACGAGAACGTCACGTACGAGGAGGTGGTCCGCCGCGTCGGCCCGCTCGTCGCGGCGGAGCTGCGGCGGGTGACCCTGGAGGTGTACGGGCGCGGGCGGGACATCGCGCGCGAGCGGGGGCTGATCCTGGCGGACACGAAGTTCGAGTTCGGCTACACCGGCGACGCGGTCGGCGAGGGCGAGCTGGTCCTCGCCGACGAGGTGCTGACCCCGGACTCCTCGCGCTACTGGGGCATCGCCGCCTGGCGGCCCGGCCGGGCGCAGCCGTCGTTCGACAAGCAGTACGTACGCGACTGGCTGACGTCGGCCGCGTCCGGCTGGGACCGGCACGGCGAGGAGCCGCCGCCGGAGCTGCCGGCGGAGGTGGTGGAGCGTACGCGCGAGAAGTACGTGGAGGCGTACGAGCGGCTGACGGGGGAGCGCTGGGACTCCTGACCCGCCCCGCGGGACTCCTGACCCGCCCCGCGGCCGGACCGGGGCCCGGCGGCGGGGGTGTCAGCCCTTCGCCGGGGGTGCGGACGTCAGGTGGTACTCCACGATCGGCGCCAGCCGGCCGATCAGCTCCTCCGGGTCGGCCGAGGCCATCGGTTCGAGCCGGATCACGTAGCGCAGCAGCGCCGTCCCGACGAGCTGCGCCACCGCCAGCTCCGCGCGCATCTGGCGCTCCTCCAGCGGCAGCTCCGGCGTGATGCCGTGCAGCAGGCTGCGCGTGACGATGCGGCGGAAGATGGAAACGGCCGCCTCGTTGCTGACCGCGGAGCGCAGGACGGCGAGGAGGGGCTCGCGCGAGTCCGGGTTCTCCCAGGTGCTGAAGAAGAAGCGGGTGATGCGCTCGCCCGCGCCGTCCATCGGACCGTGGACCACGACGTCCGGCACCGTCATCGCGGGCGCGAAGGTGATTTCGAGCGCGGCCTCGAAGACCTGCTCCTTGCCGCCGAAGTAGTGGTGGACCAGCGCCGGGTCGACGCCCGCGGACTTGGCGATGCCGCGTATCGACGTCTTCTCGTAGCCGTGCTCGGCGAACTCCGAACGGGCCGTCGTCAGTATCAGGTCCCGGGTGCCGGGCCCGTCCTCGACGGCGTCGCGCCGCGGGCGGCCCCGGCCCCGTTTCGGGGCGTCGTCCCCCGGTTTTCCGGACGTCATGACGACGCGCCCCGCGCGACCGGCGCCGCCAGGTTGAGCCGGGTGAACGCCAGCGACTCGGCGAGGTCCGACTCGCGCTCCGCCGCCGACATCGCCCGCCGGGTGTTGATCTCCACCACGACCTGCCCGCCGAACCCGCGCGCCGCCAGCCGCTCCAGCATCTCGGCGCACGGCTGGTTGCCGCGCCCGGGCACCAGGTGCTCGTCCTTGCCGGAGCCGGAGCCGTCGGCCAGGTGCACGTGGCAGAGCCGGTCGCCCATGCGGTCGGCCATCTCCAGCGCGTCGTTGCGGGCGGTGGCGGTGTGCGAGAGGTCGAGGGTGTGGTGGCGGTACTCCTCGTTGGTGACGTCCCAGTCGGGCGCGTACGCGAGCATCTCCTTCTCCCGGTAGCGCCACGGGTACATGTTCTCCACCGCGAACTGCACCGCCGTCTCGTCGGCCATGCGCCAGATGCCGCGGACGAACTCGCGCGCGTACGCACGCTGCCAGCGGAACGGCGGGTGCACCACGACGGTCTCGGCGCCCAGCCGCTCCGCGGCCGACCGCGCGCGCCGCAGCTTCTCCCACGGGTCCCGCGACCAGACGCGCTGCGTGATCAGCAGGCACGGTGCGTGGATGGCGAGGACGGGGACGCCGTGGTGGTCGGAGAGGCGGCGCAGCGCCTCGATGTCCTGGCTGACCGGGTCGGTCCAGACCATGACCTCCACGCCGTCGTAGCCGAGGCGGGCGGCGGTCTCGAAGGCGGTGGCGGTGGACTCGGGGTAGACGGAGGCGGTGGACAGCGTCACCCGCGCGTCGGGCACGGAGACCCCGCGGTCGCCGCCTGCGCCGTGCTCGTTCCCCGCGCCGGTCGCGCCGCGCCCGTCCGGTTCGCCGGCCTCCCCGGGCTCCCCGGTTCGGCCGGCCTCGCCGGTTTCGCCGGTCTCGTCATGCTCGTCGGTGCGGTAACGGGATGCTCCTGCCACGGGGACAGGGTACGCGGCCGTACGCGCCCCCCGCCCCGTCACGGCAACTGGTCCAGCCGCTTGAGGATGACCCCCTCGCGCAGCGCCCATGGGCAGATTTCCGCCGTCTCCACCCCGAACAGGTCCATTGCCCCCTCCGCCACCAGCGCCCCCGCGAGCAACTGCCGCGCCCTGCCCTCCGACACCCCCGGCAGCTCCGCCCGCTCCGCCGCCGGCATCGCGGCCAGCCGCGGCACCCACTCCTCCAGCGCCTTCGCCGACAGCGCCCGGTGCGTGTACAGCCCCTCCGCGGAGCGCGCCGCGCCCGCGATCCGGGCGAGCTGCCGGTACGTCTTGGACGTCGCCACCACGTGATCCGGCTCACCGAGCCGGCTGAACTCGCTGACGACCCGGGCGATCTGCGCGCGCACGTACCGCCGCAGCGCCCGTACGTCGTCGGGGTCCGGCGGGTCCCCCGGCAGCCAGGCGGCGGTCAGCCGGCCGGCCCCGAGCGGCAGGGACACCGCCTTGTCGGGGTCTTCGTCCATTCCGTACGCGATCTCCAGCGACCCGCCGCCGATGTCCAGGACCAGCAGCTTCCCGGCCGACCAGCCGAACCAGCGGCGGGCGGCCAGGAATGTGAGCCGCGCCTCCTCCTCGCCGGTCAGGACGGTGAGCTTCACGCCCGTCTCGTCGGCGACCCGCGCGAGCACGGACTCGGCGTTGGCCGCCTCGCGGACGGCGGAGGTGGCGAACGGGAGCACGTCTTCTGCGCCCTTGTCCTCCGAAACCTGGAGCGCCTCGTGAATCGTGGCGATCAGCCGCTCGACCCCGTCGTCGGCGATGGCACCCTCCTCGTCGAGGAGTTCGGCGAGCCGCAGCTCCGCCTTGTGCGAGTACGCGGGCAGCGGCCGGGCACCGGGGTGCGCGTCCACCACCAGTAGGTGCACCGTGTTCGAGCCCACATCCAGAACGCCGAGTCGCATAACGGGAAACGCTAGCGCCTTGCCGCGCGGCCGTACGCTGGGTCCCGTGAGCAAGAGGAAGAAACAGGGCAAAACGCAAGCCGGTTCGGGCGTCGTACGCGAGAGTGCCGCGACGAAGCCGCGGGCCGAGCCGCGGGCGGACGCGCGGGCCGAGGAGGTCGGGCTCGACTTCGCCCGCGCGTGGGTCGAGTTTCCGGACCCCGCCGACGACGAACAGGTCTTCCGCTGCGACCTGACGTGGCTGACGTCACGCTGGTCGTGCATCTTCGGCCGCGGCTGCCAGGGCATCGACCCCGCGGGACCCGACGACGGCTGCTGCACGCTGGGCGCGCACTTCTCCGACAAGGACGACGAGAAACGGGTCGCCGGCCATGTGCGGCGGCTCACACCCGAGCTGTGGCAGTACCACGCGGAGGGCCGCGGCCCGGACGGCTGGACCGAGACCGACGAGGACGGCGAACGCAAGACCCGCCGCGTGGACGGCGCCTGCGTCTTCCACAACCGCGCCGGCTTCCCCGGCGGCACGGGCTGCGCGCTCCACCTGCTGGCGCTCCGCGAGGACCGCGAGCCGCTGGAGACCAAGCCGGACGTCTGCTGGCAGCTGCCGGTCCGCCGGTCCTACGAGTGGATCACGCGCCCGGACGACACCAAGGTCCTGATGGTCTCGATCGGCGAGTACGACCGCCGCGGCTGGGGTCCGGGCGGCCACGACCTGCACTGGTGGTGCACGTCGGCGCCGTCCGCCCACGGTGGCGGCCGGGCGGTGTACGAGTCGTACCGGCCGGAGCTGGTGGAGCTGATGGGCGAGAAGGGATACGAGCGGCTGGCGGAGCTGTGCGAGGAACGCCTGCGCGGCGCCCGGGACGGAGCGCTCCCGGCACCGCACCCGGCGGACTGACGGGGGACGCGGTACGGGGCACAGCGCCCCGGCCCGTCGGCCCGCCCGCTACGGCGTCCGCGCCGGGGACGAGTCCGGCGGGTCCGGGGCCGGGCCGGGGCCCGTGGCGGACGCGGTCGGCGTGGAGGGCGGGTCCGGGTCCGACGGCGACGGACCCGGGTCCGAGGGGCCCGGGTCGGGGTCCGACGGCGACGGGTCCGGGTCCGAGGGCGACGGATCCGAGGGCGACGGGTCCGGGTCGGACGGCGACGGGTCCGGGTCCGAGGAGTCCGGCGAGCCCGGCGGGGACGGGGAGTCCGGC
>NZ_JACBXC010000403.1 GCF_013870535.1 Streptomyces phytophilus
CAACCCGCCCTCGTCCAGGCCGCTTCCGGGCAGCGGGCGCACCTCCGCGACGTACGGGGCGCCCTCGGTGAGGGTGCCGGTCTTGTCCATCGCCACCGCGTCCACCTGCCCGAGGCGCTCCATCACGACGGCGGACTTGGCCAGTACCCCGTGCCGGCCCGCGTTGGCGATCGCCGACAGCAGCGGCGGCATGGTGGACAGCACCACCGCGCACGGCGACGCCACGATCATGAAGGTCATCGCCCGCAGCAGCGCCGCGTCCAGCGTGTCGCCGAAGGCGAGCGGGAGCGCGAAGACCGCGAGGGTGGCGAGCACCATGCCGATCGAGTAGCGCTGCTCGACCTTCTCGATGAACAGCTGCGTCGGGGCCTTGGTGGCGGACGCCTCCTCGACCATGGCCACGATCCGGGCGATCACCGACTCCGACGGGTCCCGCTCCACCCGGACGGTCAGGGCGCCCGTGCCGTTCACCGTCCCGGCGAACACCTCGTCCCCCGGCTCCTTCGCGGCCGGCAGCGGCTCGCCCGTGATGGTGGCCTGGTCCACCTCGCCGGCCCCCGCCAGCACCCGGCCGTCCGCGCCGACGCGCTCGCCGGGCCGGATCAGGAGGGTGTCCCCCACGACCAGTTCGGCGGCCGGGACGGTCTCCTCGCCGCCGTCGGTCAGCCGGGTGGCGGTGGCGGGGGCCAGGTCGAGCAGGCCGCGCACCGAGTCCTCGGTACGGGCGGTGGCGATCGCCTCCAGGGCGCCGGAGGTGGCGAAGATGACGATCAGCAGCGCCCCGTCCAGGAACTGGCCGATGGCCGCCGCGCCCAGGGCGGCGACCACCATCAGCAGGTCCACGTCGAGGGTCTTGTCCGCCAGCGCCCGCAGCCCCGCCCGGCCCGGCTCCCAGCCGCCGGTGGCGTACACCGCGGCGAACAGCGGGCCCCACGTCCAGGCGGGGGCGCTCAGCACGAAGAGCGGGAGCGCGAGGAGGAACAGCACCAGTGCGGCAAGCGCCCAGCGGGCCTCGGGCAGCGCCAGGACCGGGGTGCGCCGCCGGGGGGCGGCACCCGCGGTGCGGCGCTCGGGTGGGGCGGAAGCAGCCAGGGTGGAGGTCATCGACAACGGCCTTCGGTAGACGGTGGTACCGCGACCCGCGCCACTCTACAGGAATGATTGAACAGTCATTCATGTATTCAATCAGTAAGCTGGGGCCATGGGCCACGGAGCGAACCCCCGCGAAGACGACAGCCCCGTCCCGCGCACCCGGCTGACCCCGCAGAACGCCCCGAAGGTCGCCGAGACCCTCCAGGCCCTGGCCACCCCGTCCCGGCTGCTGATCCTCGCGAAGCTGCGCGAGGGCCCCTGCGCGGCCACCGAACTGGCCGCCGCCGTGGGCATGGAGCAGTCCGCCTGCTCCCACCAACTGCGCGTCCTGCGCACCCTGGGCCTGATCACCGGCACCCGCCGGGGCCGCTCCGTCGTCTACGCGCTGCACGACAACCACGTCGCCGAACTCCTCGACCAGGCCCTCTACCACGTGGAGCACCTGCACCTGGGCGTCACCGACACCCCGGACGCGGCAGTCGCACCCTGACCGACCGCCGCGCTCCGCAGCGGCGCGTCCGTCAGCGGGCGAGCGCGGCGAGGGAGAGCAGCAGGTGCGCGGACTCGGGGTGGTAGATGTCGGAGTGCGCGCCCGCCGGGCGCCAGAGGCGCCCGCGGCGGAAGCGGTGGTGTGCGTCGACGTTGACGATGCGGTGGTCCAGTTCCTCGCGCCCGTACGAGGTGTCGAGCGCCCGGAGCCGCAGCGCGCCGATGTGTTCGGCCGGCGCGGCGGCGCCGGCGAAGCCGATACCCGCCGTGCCCTCCGCGATCCGGTGCCAGCGTCCGGTGGCCCGGTCGGCGCGGGAGTGGGTCAGCGCGATCGGGCCGTTGACCGGCGCGTCGTGCAGGATCCGGTGGAACCGGTCGGCGAAGATGCGCGGCGGCGCGGCCATCTGGAAGACCAGCAGGCTGTCGAGGGTGTACGGGTAGCGCGGGTTGCCCCGGTGCCAGCCGAGGACGGCGGGCCGCGCGTCCGCCGCGGCCTGGACCGCCTCGACGAGGAACCGCCCGCCGAACGAGTGCCCCACGCAGTGCAGATACTGTCCGGCGGCGGTGCGCAGCGTCGGGGGCGCGCCGGGCAGGCGGCGCTCCCGGTTGAGGTAGCCCAGCAGTTGGGCGAGGACCTCGCCGGCCTGGCCGCGGGTGCTCATCGCGTGGGCGCGCTCGCGGATCCGGCGGTAGCCGGGCAGCAGGGGGTTGCTCATGGAGGGCCAGCGGACGAGGACGTAGTGGCCGGACCAGGGGCCGAGGCCCGGGTAGGCGTCGCCGCGGGCCGCGTGGACGCGCTCCACGAGTGCGAACAGGCGCCGCGCGCCCGCGAGCGCCGCGGCCGGACCGGTCCGCCAGCCGTGCACGTAGACCACGATGTCCGTCGCGGACTCCGGCACGTGCAGCCGGCGGGAGAGGAACCCCGGCACCCCCGCGGTCGGCACCGGGTGCTGCGTGTCCGGGTCGCGCAGCCGGCCGTCCTCGGTGAGGTCGAGGACCGTGTGCGGCGTCACTCCGGGCCCCGGGGCCAGAAGTGGACGTCGAGGCCGCGGTAGAGCGTGAAGATCAGCCCGAGCGGGTTGCCCCGGTCGTCCGCGTAGAAGCGCGACAGCTCCCGCACCGCGTCCCCGAGCCGCGAGCCCCGGTCCAGCAGCGTGCCGAAGAGGAGGGTGGCGTACTCGCGGGCGAACGCCCGCGGCAGGTCGACCTGGGGCCCGAGCAGACAGCGGGCCCCGTTGCGCAGCAGGTGGTAGCCGGCGGCCGGGTAGAACGCGGAGGAGAGCTGGCCGCCCTGGCAGGCGCCGACGAACACCAGCGGCCGCATCGGCATCGGCTCGTCGCGGGAGAGCCAGCCGGCGATCTCGCTGCCGTAGATCTTCTCGCCGTCCGCCAGCTCCAGCCAGGACGAGCGCGCCGCCCCGTCCTGGTCGGTGACCTGGCCGTGACAGCCGAAGAAGCTGATGTGGTCGTCGAACTTCATCGCGCGGAACGCCCCGGCGAGTTCGGACTTGCTGCGCCGTACGGTCACGGCGGTCTCGCGGGCGCACCGGTCGAAGATGCCCGGCAGTTCGGCGACGAACGGCGTGGGCGGGTACTCCTCGTCCACCCGGTCGTCCACGTTCAGACCGACGCCCACCGGTCCTTCGGGGACGGAGATCCGGCTGTCGTAGCCGCGTACCCGGGAGAAGTTGTGCTCGACCAGGTGGCGGTGGCCCCAGAAGCCGGCGAAGGACCAGGTGTCGTCGACGAGCCGGCCCTGCGCGTCGCCGGCGGGACCGCCCGCGGTGTACAGGAGGTTCCACGGTACGAAGAGGTCGTCGGACTCCACGGTGACGATGCACTCGCCGCCGTCGAGCGCCCGGAACAGCGTCTCCCCGATCTCCCGCATGCCCGTGTCGCCGCCGTAGAACAGCAGCTGGAACAGGTCGTTGCCCGCGCGCGCCAGCCGCAGCCCGATGCCGTCGAGATGCGGGCAGTCGACACGGCCGCCCTCGCCGGCGTCGACGAACGGGAAGACGGTCCGCGGTCCGTCGGGCCGCGGGTCGCGGTGTACGTGCCGGATGAGGTGCTCCTGCCACGTCTCGCGCAGCACCGCGACCGCCTCCTGGACCACCTCCGCCCCGTCGAGCCAGCCGCGGTAGCTGCCGTCGCCGCGCGGCGGGAAGGCGGGGCCCCAGGCGCGTACGTCGTAGCCGGCGGGGCCGTGGCCGCCGGCGGACCTGGTGAAGCACAGGTGCACCGAGCGGTGGCGGTCGTAGTCGCGGTCGGGGACGCGCTGCATGCCGTTGGTGTCGTCGAAGACGACGGTGCTCTTGAGTCGCTCGGGCATCACGGGCCGTCCGCCGTGCTCGGGACGGGGTCGGTGACCTCCAGCTCCGTGTGCACCTCCAGCAGCATCCGGCCGTCGCGCTCGCGGTAGACGCGGAACGCGAGGGTGAGCGGGCCGGGTTCGTCCGGTACGACTTCGAAGTCGACGGGTGCCGTCGTCCGGTCCGTGCGCAGCTCGACGACCTGCGTCACCGGCACCACGGCGGGCCGGCCCGCGTCCAGCAGCACCCGCAGTCGCACCGGCCCCGGCAACGGGCGTCCGGCCACCGGGTCCTGGCGCGCGACGGATTCGAGGGCGAACCGGACCGCGACGGGCCGGCCGACGGCGGGCGCCTCGTCGTCGACCTTCCAGACGTACGCCTCGCTGAGCGGCTTCCGGTAGTCGAACCCGCACGCCTCGCAGAAGCGCACGCGGGGGCGCGCGGGGGCCGCGCAGCCGGGGCACTCCTGCCCCGGCTGCGGGCCGGGAAGAAGGCCGGGGAGCGGGCCGGGAAGCTCGCGGTGGGCTGCGCGGGGCTGCCTGGTGATGTCGTCGAACAGGTTGAAGTGGCCGTCCTGCAGCCAGAACGCACCGGAGTGGTGGGAGGGGTCCACGCGGACGTATGCGCCGGCGCCCGTCCGGGCCAGGTAGTACGCGGAGGAGTACTCGGACGGCTGCGCGAAGGACGACGGGAGGGAGCGCGAGCGGGCTGTCGTCTCGGCCGGAAGGGGGAAGCCCGCCAGGACGCGGCGTGGCCCGTCCGGGTGGGCCACGGCGCCCGCGTCCCGGATGCGCAGGACGCCGGCGGTGCCGTCGACGACATCGATCCAGGCGGGCAGTGCGGGGCTGGGGTCACCACGGACGGCGGCCAGGGCGAGCGCCGTCTGCAACTCCCGCGTCACCGCAGCG
>NZ_JACBXC010000404.1 GCF_013870535.1 Streptomyces phytophilus
CGGGCCGCAGGACGGCGCGCGGGCCTACTTCGAGGCGCTGAACGCGCGCGGCGGCGTGGGCGGCCGTCCCGTCGAGGTCGTCACCTGCGACGACGGCGGCAGCGGCCTGGGCAACAGCGACTGCGTACGCGAACTGGTGCTGAAGGAGAAGGTGTTCGCGCTCGTCGCCACCACCTCGCTGAACTACGCCGGCGCCCCGCAGGTCAGCGAGGCCGGCGTGCCGGACATCGGCGGCCAGCCGATCGGGGCCGCGTACGAGACGTACCCCCACCTCTACGGCATCTACGGCAGCCGCGCCCCGCGCACCGGCGGCGAGCCCGGCTGGGACGGCGACCTCTACGGCGGCACCGAGGTCTACCGCTACTTCAAGCGCGAGCACGGCGCCCGCACCGCCGCCGTCGTCTCGTACAACCAGGCGGCCTCGGCCTCCTACGCGCGCAGCGTGACCAGCGGGCTGGAGGCCGAGGGCTACGACGTCGTCACCGAGCAGGTCGACTTCTCGCTGCCGAACTTCGACGCGGTCGCCGCCGACGTGCGCGCCCGCGGCGTCGACCTCGTCTTCGACGCCGTCGACGCCGGCGGCAACGCCAAGCTGTGCCGGGCGCTCGACGAGGCGGGCGTGGAGCTGACCGCGAAGGTCACCAACGTGCAGAACTGGAACTCGACGGTCCCCGAGGACTACGCGGACGCCGAGCGCTGCCGCAACTCCCTCTGGGTCACCGGCTCCAGCCGCAACTACGAGGACACCGGCGACCCTGCGGTCAAGGCGTTCCGCGACGGCATGGACCGCTACGCGGACACCGGCACCCGCTCCCAGTGGCAACTGGAGGGCTGGGCCGCCGCGATGTGGTTCGCGGACGCGGCGAAGTCGTGCGGCGCGGAGCTGACCCGCGGGTGCGTCGAGGACTTCATGGCGCGGGCGGAGCCGTACGACGCCGGCGGGCTGCTGCTGCCCGCCCGCTTCGAGCGGCTGCCCGAGCCGCCGCCGACCCGGCCCACGTGCGTGTCGGCGGCCCGCTGGCAGGACGACGCGGGCGGCGGCGCGGGCGGCTGGGTCAGCCAGGGCGAGATGACGGAGAACTGCTTCACCGTGCCGCAGCTCCCGTACCGGCCCTGACCTGCCGTGATGCCGCCTCGCCGCGGCTGTGCGACGCTGATGCGGGGGACTGTCCGCACCCGTCCGAGGTACCCGATCGCCATGAGGATCTCCTTCCTGATCAGCAACGCGTACGCCGTCGGGGGCACCGTCCGGACCACCTTCACCCTCGCCCGCACGCTCGCCGAGCAGCACGACGTGGAGATCGTCTCGGTCTTCCGCCGCGAGGACGAGCCGTTCTTCGACGCCGGGCCCCGCGTGCCCGTACGCGCCCTCCTCGACGCCCGCCCCGGCAGCCCCGGCTCCGCGGCCGACCACCCCGACCACGCCCTGCCCGCGCGCCACTACCCGCCCGCGGACGGCCGCTACGACCAGTACAGCGCGCTCACCGACCGGCTGCTGGCCGAGCACCTGCGCCACCTCGGCGCCGACGCGGTCGTCGGCACCCGCCCCGGGCTCAACGTCGCCGTCGCCCGGCACACCCGCCGTGGGGTGCTGCGCCTCGGGCAGGAGCACCTCACGTTCGCCACCCACCCCCGGCAGCTGCGGGTGGCGCTGAGTGCCGCGTACCCGCGGCTGCACGCCGTCGTCACCATGACGGAGGCCGACGCCCGCGCCTACCGCGCGCACCTGCGGCTGCCGGGCGTGGCCGTGACCGCCATCCCCAACGGCGTGCCCGCGCCGGACGTACCGCCGTCCGACAACACCGCCCGCTGCGTCGTCGCCGCCGGCCGGCTCGCGCCGCTCAAGCACTTCGACCACCTGGTCAAGGCGTTCGACCGGGTCGCGGACGCGCACCCCGACTGGCAGCTGCGGATCTACGGCACCGGGCCCCGCCACGACGCGCTGCGCGCCCAGATCGACCGCCTGGGCCTGTACAACCACGTCTTCCTCATGGGCGCCGTGCACCCGATGGAGCCGGAGTGGCCGAAGGGCTCGATCGCCGCGCACACGTCCGCGCTGGAGTCGTTCGGGCTGTCCATCGCCGAGGCGATGCGCGGCGGCCTGCCGGTCGTCGCGACGGACTGCCCGCTGGGCCCGCGGGAGATCATCCACGACGGCGAGGACGGCCTGCTCGTACCGCCGCGGAAGCCGGCGGCCGTCGCCCGCGGGCTGCTGCGGCTCATCGGCGACGAGGACCTGCGCCAGGAGATGGGGACCGCGGCGCTGGCGAACGCCGCGCGGTTCGACCCGGCGCGCGCCGCCGAGCGCTACGACGACCTCTTCGCCCGGCTGCACGCCCACCGGCCGACGCTGCCGCTGACCGGCACGGTGCTGGGCGGGCTGTACGCCCACCGGACCCGGGAGGGCGCGGAGGCGGCCTGAGGGCTGCCGCTGCCGGCCGGACGCGCATTGCGGCTACGACTCCCGCGGCTCCTGCTCCTCCCGCGGCCCCTGCCCCTGCTGCGGCTCCGGCTCGTCCCGCGGCCGCCTGGCCACGGCGTACGGGTGGTGCAGGTCGAAGGCCGGCGACTCGGAGCGGATCGGCGGCAGGGTGGTGAAGTTGTGCCGCGGCGGCGGGCAGGAGGTGGCCCACTCCAGGGAGCGGCCGAAGCCCCACGGGTCGTCCACGTCGACCTTCTTGCCCTCCTTCGCCGTGTGCCACAGGTTGTACAGGAACGGCAGCGTGGAGGCGCCGAGCAGGAACGCGCCGATGGTGGAGATGGTGTTGAGCGTGGTGAAGCCGTCGGCGTCCAGGTAGTCCGCGTACCGCCGCGGCATGCCCTCCACGCCCAGCCAGTGGTGCACGAGGAACGTGGCGTGGAAGCCGACGAACAGGGTCCAGAAGTGGATCTTCCCCAGCCGCTCGTCCAGCATCTTTCCGGTGAACTTCGGCCACCAGAAATAGAAGCCCGCGAACGTCGCGAACACCACCGTTCCGAAGACCACGTAGTGGAAGTGGCCGACGACGAAGTACGTGTCCGTGACGTGGAAGTCCAGCGGCGGCGAGGCCAGCAGCACGCCCGTCAGCCCGCCGAAGAGGAAGCTGACCAGGAATCCGATCGACCAGAGCATCGGCGTCTCGAAGGAGAGCGAGCCGTTGACCATCGTGCCGATCCAGTTGAAGAACTTCACCCCCGTGGGCACCGCGATCAGGAACGACATGAGGGAGAAGAACGGCAGCAGCACCGCCCCGGTCGCGAACATGTGGTGCGCCCAGACCATGATCGACAGGCCCGTGATGGCGACGGTGGCGGCGACGAGCATGACGTAGCCGAAGATCGGCTTGCGGGAGAAGACCGGGATGATCTCGCTGATGATGCCGAAGAACGGCAGCGCGATGATGTAGACCTCCGGGTGGCCGAAGAACCAGAACAGGTGCTGCCACAGGAGCGCCCCGCCCACCGCCCCGTCGAAGACGACCGAGCCGAACCGCCGGTCCGACTCCAGCACCAGCAGCGCCGCCGCCAGCACCGGGAACGCCATCAGGACGAGGATCGAGGTGAACAGGACGTTCCAGGTGAAGATCGGCATCCGGAACATCGTCATGCCGGGGGCGCGCATGGTGACGATCGTGGTCAGGAAGTTGACCGAGCCGAGGATCGTGCCGAACCCCGCCAGCGCCAGCCCCATGATCCACAGGTCGGCGCCAATGCCGGGGGAGTGCACCGGGCCGTTCAGCGGCGCGTACGCGAACCAGCCGAAGTCCGCGGGCCCGCTCGGCGTCAGGTAGGCGCTCAGCACGATCAGCCCGCCGAAGAGGAACAGCCAGTACGACAGCATGTTCAGCCGCGGGAAGGCCACGTCGGGCGCGCCGATCTGCAGCGGCATGATCTCGTTGGCGAACCCGGCGAACGTCGGCGTCGCGAAGAGCAGCAGCATGATCGTGCCGTGGATGGTGAACGACTGGTTGAACTGCTCGTGGCTGAGGATCTGCATCCCCGGCCGGGCCAGCTCCGCCCGCATCACCATCGCGAGCAGTCCGCCGAAGAGGAAGAAGGCGAACGAGGTGATCAGGTAGAGATGCCCGATCTTCTTGTGGTCGGTGGTGGTCAGCCAGTCCACGACCACCGAGCCGTGCCGCCGGGCGCGCGGGGGAGCAGGTGCCGGTGCCGGTGCCGCCTCTGTCGTCCCCATCGCCTCTGCACCTTCCGCTCGTAGCTCACGTGTGACGGCGCGCGCGTCCACGGCACGACGGTGCCACCGGTGTACGGATCCGGCGCGCTACGCGCGTTCGCCCGGTGTGTCGCGGAGAGCCGCCCGGAGGATTTATGCGGAGCTGACACCGGGCGCCGCCGACAGGAGGAAATTCGATGAATTCCAGGGGGCCCGGCGGGTAAACAGCAGGTGCGATTAGCGGCGCTGACAGCAATTCCCGATAGCCCGTCAGGAGGTGCCTCTCGGACGCCTGTACGGGCCCTCTCGCGGGCCCCTCGGCGGCCGGTGGGCGCTGTGACAGAAGTGTGACCCGCGGTGAACAGGGCCGGGACATCCCCGTGGTCCGTTGCCCTACCGCGGCCGTGACCAGGGGCATAGCGTGGGCGCCATGGCGACTCCACCGAACGTGCCGACACCGGCCCCGAACCCCGACGACGACCCCGAGAGCTACGTCGGCCTGGCCGCCGCCGACGCCGAGGAGCGGGCCAGGGGCCGCGGCTGGACCACCGTCCGCCCGCTACCCCCGGGGGCCATCATCACCATGGAGTTCATGGGCGGACGGCTCAACTTCACCGTCCAGGACGGCCGGGTCACGC
>NZ_JACBXC010000405.1 GCF_013870535.1 Streptomyces phytophilus
GGTCGCGATGCCGGGCCTGATCAACTGCCATACGCACGCGCCGATGGTCTTCCTGCGCGGCTTCGCCGAGGACGTGCCGGTCGAGGAGTGGTTCAACGACTGGATCTGGCCGGTGGAGAGCAACCTGACCGACCGGGACGTCGAGTTGGGCGCGCTGCTGGCCTGCGCGGAGATGATCCGCGGCGGCGTGACGGCCTTCGCCGACCACTACTTCGCCATGGACCGGGTGGCCGACGCGGTCGCGGCCACCGGGCTGCGCGCGGTGCTGGGCCTGGCGTACTTCTCCTCCCAGGGCGCCGGGGGCCGCGAGCGGTCGCTGGAGTTCGCGCTGCGCCGCGCCGGGGACGCGGACGGGCGGATCACCACGTGCCTGGCGCCCCACGCGCCGTACACCGTGACGGACGCCGACCTCGCGGCCACGGCCCGGCTCGCGCGGGAGCACGGCCTGCTGGTCCATCTGCACGCCGCGGAGAACCGGGAGCAGACCGAGACCAGCCTCGCCAGGCACGGCCGCACGCCCATCGAGGTGCTGGAGCGCTGCGGGCTGCTCGACACCGACGTGCTGATCGCCCACGGCACCGGGCTGACCGGCGCCGACATCGCGCTGCTGGGCCGGGCGCCGGGCGCCGGGGTGGCGACCGCGCCGCGGGGCTATCTGAAGTTCGGCTGGGATCCCACGCCGGTGCGTGCGCTGCAGGAGGCCGGCGTGCCGGTGGGCCTGGCGACGGACGGGGCCGCGTCGAACAACACGCTGGACGTGTGGGAGAGCATGGCGCTGACCGCGCTGGTGCAGAAGTCGGCCGAGCGGGACGCCACCTGGGCCACCGCCCGCCAGGTGCTGCACCACGCGACGACTCAGAGCGCGCGCGTCGTCGGCCTCGGCGACCGGGTGGGCTCGCTGGCCCCCGGCCGCCGGGCCGACGTGATCCTGGTCGACCTGACCGGGCCGCACACCCAGCCCGTGCACGACCTCGCCGCCACCCTGGTGCACAGCGCCCGCGCGGGCGACGTGCGCACGACCGTCGTCGACGGCCGGGTCCTCATGCGCGACCGGCGGTTGCTGACCGTGGACGTGGCGGCGGTCGCGGCCGAACTCGCCCCGCGCCTCGCGGCGCTGACCGAGCGCGGCCACGGCCGCCGGATCCAGAGCTACGACACGTAGGCGTGCCGCGTCACTGCGCGGCGTCGGGCGTGGTGACCCGCACGTAGTCGACGACGAGTTGCTGCGGGAAGGACGTGCTGCCGTCCGGGTCGCCCGGCCAGTAGCCGCCGACCGCCAGGTTGAGGATCAGGAAGAACGGCTTGTCGAAGACCCACTGCTTGCCGCCGAGGTCCGCGGGCGTCCGCGTCTGGTAGACGTTGCCGTCGACGGACCAGGTGATCTCGTTCGGCGACCAGTCGACGGCGAAGGTGTGGAAGCCGTCGGCGAACGCCTCGCCGCCGGGCAGCGAGTAGCCGGCCCCGATGCCGCCGGCGCCGGAGTAGTCCGGCCCGTGGATGGTGCCGTGCACGGTGTTCGGCTCGAAGCCGACGTTCTCCATCACGTCGATCTCGCCGCTGGCGGGCCAGCCGACCTGGCCGATGTCGTCGCCGAGCATCCAGAACGCCGGCCACATCCCCTGCCCGCGCGGCACCTTCATGCGCGCCTCGACGTGCCCGTACGTGGTCGTGAAGCGGCCGGAGGTGTTGAGCCGGGCGGAGGTGTACTCGCACCGGCCGTACCAGCACTGGTAGTCGCCGGGGTTCTCCTTGCGCGCGGTGATCACCAGGTTGCCCTGGCCGTCGAGCGCGGCGTTGGCGTTGCCCGGCGTGTAGTACTGCCGCTCGTGGTTGTTGACGTTGTCGCCGGTCTCGATCAGCCACTTGCCGCCGTCGACGGCGGAACCCGCGGGTCCGTCGAAGTTGTCTTCGAAGGTCACAGCCTGGGGGCCGTCCGGTGCGGCGCCGGCGGAGCCGGGTGTCCAGCTCAGTCCGGCGCAGACGGCCGCGAGCAGCAGGACGGCGGGCGTACGGCGGCGCCGTTTGCTCCGTGATGTCATGAAGGTGCGCCTCGATCCTCTGGTGGGGGGTTGCCGACCGGGGTACGCCCGCGGGTGGCGGGCGTCCCGACTGGTCAGCCGGGTATCGAGCTTGGTCCAGACCTGTTTCGGTGCGAAAGTGAACTCCTTCGCGCGGGCGCAGTCAATGGATCCGGCGGATCCCGCTGCGTTCAGGTTCCGAAGCGAAGGGGGCCCGAACCCACGCCCGTTGCCCAAGCGGGCACCGAACGGTCACGCGTCCTGGCCGGGGCGGGCACGCCCGACGGGCGGCGAAAGCGGCCGACTGCCGCTCCCCAGCGGCGATACGGCGGCGAAAGCGGGCACAGTCGGTCACGACGTGCGCTGCATGAAGCCTGGCCGGTGGGTTCGGCCGCCGGTAGAAATGCCTTCGGAAGCCCGAACGGGCAGGGCTTCGCGACCGAGGCAGCACCCCCCACAGCCAAACCGCGAAGGCAGGTGGTCGTCGTGGACGGAGAAGAACGCAGGCGGGTCATCCTGGAGACCGCCCGGCGCGCCGGCAAGGTGGACGTCGCCAAGCTGGCCGCCGACCTGGGCGTATCGAGGGAGACCGTACGGCGTGACCTGACGCTCCTGGAGGACCACGGGCTCGTCCGGCGCACGCACGGCGGCGCGTACCCGGTGGAGAGCGCGGGGTTCGAGACCACGCTCGCCTACCGCACGACCATGCACGTGCCGGAGAAGTCGCGCATCGCCGCCGCGGCGGCGGAGCTGCTCGGCGACGCCGAGACGGTCTTCATCGACGAAGGCTTCAACCCCCAGCTCATCGCCGAGGCGCTGCCGCGGCCCCGACCGCTGACCATCGTCACGGCCTCGCTCGCCACCGCGAGCGCGCTGGCCGGGGACGACCGGGTCACGGTGTTACTGCTCGGCGGCCGGGTGCGCGGCAGCACCCTGGCCACCGTGGACCACTGGACGACCAGGATGCTCGCCGGCTTCGTCATCGACCTGGCGTACGTCGGCGCCAACGGCATCTCCCGCGCCTACGGGCTGACCACCCCGGACCCGGCGGTCAGCGAGGTCAAGGCGCAGGCGATGCGCGTGGCCCGGCGGAAGGTCTTCGCCGGGATCCACACCAAGTTCGGTGCCGTGAGCTTCTGCCGCTTCGCGGAGGTCTCGGAGTTCGACGTGATCATCACCGACACCGGGCTGCCCGCCGCGGAAGCCCACCGCTACTCGCTGCTGGGCCCGCAGGTCATCCGCACCTGACCGGCCCCGCTCCCGTTCCGCAAGCCGCACACCACATCCCATACCCCGCCGTACGCCAACGCCTTCCCGGACCGGCAGCAGACCGGGTGGCCCGGCTCCGCACGCCCCGATTCCCGCCCCCGACCCTCTTTGGGAGCATGCGATGCTCACTCCGACCCGCAGCAAGCGCACCATCCGCACCCTCGTGCCCGTGGCCACCGCCGCGGCCCTGCTCGCCGCGTGCAGCGGCGCGGGGGGCGGCGGCAGCTCCGGGGGCGACGACTCCGTCAACGTCGTCATGGTCAACAACCCGCAGATGGTGGAGCTGCAGAAGCTGACGGCCAAGCACTTCACGAAGAAGACCGGCATCGAGGTGAACTTCACCGTGCTGCCGGAGAACGAGGTCCGCGACAAGATCAGCCAGGACTTCGCCAACCAGGCGGGCCAGTACGACGTGGCCACGATCAGCAACTTCGAGGTCCCCTTCTACGCCGAGAACGACTGGCTGCTGCCGCTCGACGAGTACGCCGCGGACGACGCGGAGTTCGACCAGGAGGACGTCCTCGCGCCGATGCGCGAGTCGCTGACCGCCGAGGACGGCAAGCTCTACGCCGAGCCGTTCTACGGCGAGTCGTCGTTCCTCATGTACCGCAAGGACGTCTTCGCCGAGAACGGCCTGGAGATGCCCGACAAGCCCACCTGGCAGCAGGTCGCCGACCTCGCCGCCGAGGCGGACGGCGCCGAGCCGGGGATGAAGGGCATCTGCCTGCGCGGCCTGCCCGGCTGGGGCGAGGTCATCGCGCCGCTGACGACCGTGGTCAACACCATGGGCGGCACCTGGTTCGACGAGGACTGGGAGGCGCGGCTGGACTCGCCGGAGTTCACCGAGGCGGTGAAGTTCTACGTCGACCTCGTACGCGAGCACGGCGAGGCCGGCGCGGCCCAGTCGGGGTACGCCGAGTGCCTGAACAACCTCACCCAGGGCAAGACGGCCATGTGGTACGACGCCACCGCGGCCACCGGTTCGCTGGAGGCCGAGGACTCCCCCGTCCGCGGCAAGATCGGCTACGCGCCGGCCCCGGTCGACAGGACCGAGTCCTCCGGCTGGCTCTACACCTGGGCGTGGGGCGTGCAGAAGGCGTCCGAACGGCCGGAGAGCGCCTGGAAGTTCATCTCCTGGGCGTCGAGCAAGGAGTACGAGGAGCTGGTCGGCAAGGAGCTGGGCTGGGCCAACGCGCCCGCCGGCAAGCGCGCGTCGACGTACTCGAACCCGGACTACCTGAAGGCGGCGGGCGCCTTCGCCGACATCACCCGTGAGGCGATCGAGGGCGCCGACCCGCGGGATCCGGGCACGCAGCCGCGGCCCGCGCCCGGCATCCAGTTCGTCGGCATCCCCGAGTTCTCCGACCTCGGCACCAAGGTCTCCCAGGAGATCAGCTCGGCCATCGCGGGCAAGCAGTCCGTCGAGGACGCGCTGGCGAACTCCCAGGAACTGGCCGAGGAGGTCGGCGGGGAGTACCGGGACCGATGAGTACCC
>NZ_JACBXC010000406.1 GCF_013870535.1 Streptomyces phytophilus
GCGCCGCGCCGTGTCAGAGCCGGCGGAAGTTGAGGGTCTCGCCGAGCGCGCCGGCCCGCCACAGGTCCTGGCAGGCGGCGGCCATCTCGTCCAGGCCCTCCACGACCGAGCCCCAGACGATGCCGGGGACCCACCCGGAGTCGCCGTTGATGAGCAGGTTGTTCCGCTCGTAGAAGAGCGCGAGGTCGACGACGCTCGTGCGGCCCTGGTGCTTGGCCTCCGTCTCGTAGCCGTAGCTGGCGGTGCCGAGCACGGTGTCGGTGAAGCTGAAGTAGCACAGGTCCCCGGGGATCGGGGTGACCGTCGGGTTCTCCAGCGGCGGTTCGGCTTCCGCGAAGGCCGGGAGCAGGGCGTAGATCTCGTTGCGGGCGTATTTCGCGTGGTAGACGTCGCCGCCGAGCGGGAGCGCGTCCCACACCGCGGCACACGTCACGGGGGCTCTGTCGTCGAGCAGCTTCGCCGTGCAGCGAACACCGCGCTTGGCCAGAGAGACCTCGACAAATCGTGCAGACATGCACCACTCCCTCGTTCGGTGTATCCCACGATAACGGGAGGATCACCGCCCGGAACCGACCCGCATAACTTCGGCGGGGGCGGGTAGCCGCGCGCCCATGGTTCTACGTGGTGAGAACGAGACGAGAAGCGGGCCGGGCGGGCTGAGGCGCCGCACGCTGCTCGCATCAGCCGCCGCCGCCGGCGCGGCCGGCACGATCGGCGGCGCCGCCGGTTGCAGCCGGACTGCCGAGGCGGACGGCACCGTCGAAGGGGGTGACCTGCTCGAACAGCTGCGGGACCGCGGCGTCGTCAAGGTCGGCATCGCCGGCGAGGTGCCCTTCGGCTATATCAACGAGGACGGCGACGCCGTCGGGGAGGCGCCGGCGATCGCCGAGGTCGTCTTCAAGCGGCTGGGGATTCCCAAGATCGAACCGGTGCCGGTGGAGTTCGGGGCGTTGATCCCGGGGCTCAAGGTGGCGCTGTTCGACGTGGTGTCCGCGGGAATGTACATCAACCCGGACAGATGTGCCCAGGTGCTCTTCGCGGATCCCGACTATCTGATGTTGGACGCCTTCATCGTCAAGAAGGGCAACCCGCACGGCATCAAGGATTACAAGGACATCGCCGACCAGGGTCTGAAGCTGGCGAGCGGCACCGCGTACGCCGAGATCGACTACGCCAAGGCCAACGGGGTCAAGGAGGTCCTGGTCCTGCCGGACCAGGTGGCCGGGCTCGAAGCCGTCGAGCAGGGGCGCGTGGACGCCTTCGCCGGCACCAACGTCACCGTGTTCAACGCGGTCAAGGGCTCCAAGCGGGCCGAGAGCACGAAGCCCTTCCAGCCGATGGTCGACGGCGAGCCCGCCTACGGCGCCGGCGGCTTCGCCTTCCGGCTGTCGGAGAAGAACCTGCGCGACGCCTTCAACGAGGAGTTGCACAAGCTCAAGGAGAGCGGCGAGCTGCTCCGCCTCGTCAAGCCCTTCGGTTTCACCGAGCGGGAGATGACGGACAAGACCGTGAAGGAGCTGTGTCCCTGATGATGACCTGGGATTTCTTCACGGAGTGGTTCCTTCCGGGCATCTGGATCACCATCCAGGTGCTGGTCTACAGCGCGCTGCTGTCCGCCCTGGTGGCGTTCGTCGTCGGTACGCTGCGGACCTCGCGGTTCTGGATCGTGCGGTTCCTGGCCGGCACGTACTTCGAGATCTTCCGCGGCATGTCCGCGCTGATCTTCATGTTCTGGATGGCCTTCGCGGTGCCGCTGATGCTCGGCTGGCAGTTCGTGCCGCTGTGGTCCGGCACCCTGGCGCTCGGCCTGACCTACGGCGCGTACGGCTCCGAGATCGTCCGCGGCGCGCTGGCGGCGGTGCCCGCGGCGCAGCGGGAGGCGGGCATCGCGCTCAGCTTCACCCGCTGGCAGCGGCTGCGCCGCATAGAGCTTCCGCAGGCGTGGCCGGAGATGATCCCGCCGTTCAACAACCTGCTGATCGAGCTGCTGAAGGGCACGTCGCTGGTGTCGGTCATCGCCGTCGCCGACATGACGTTCGCCGGGAACCTGCTGCGGCTGGCGAAGAACGAGAGCGCGCCGATCTACACGCTGCTGCTGGTCCTCTACTTCATTCTCGCGTTCATCCTCACCCGCCTCATGCGGATGCTGGAGCGCCGGGCCAAAGCGGGGGTGGGCCGGGCTCCGGAGAAGAAGAACGGCTTGCTCTCGCGCAAGCTCAGCCCCAGCGGTGAGTCCATGCAGGCGAGCACTCAAGGCGCTGGAGGTCTGGGATGACGTTCGACTGGGATGTCGTCGACGAGTTCATGCCGCGGTTCTGGGACGGCGTGCTCGTCACGCTCCAGGCCCTGGCGCTCGGCACGCTGATCGCCTTCGCCCTCGGCCTGGTCTGGGCCATGGCGCAGCGCGCGCCGCAGCGGTGGATCCGCTGGCCGGTGACCGCGGTCACCGAGTTCATCCGGAACACGCCGCTGCTGGTGCAGCTGTTCTTCCTGTTCTACGTGGTGCCCCAGTGGGGCCCGTCCATGTCCCCGCTCACCACCGGCATCGTCGGCCTGGGCCTGCACTACTCGACGTACACCGCCGAGGTCTACCGCGCGGGCATCGAGGGCGTACCGGTCGGCCAGTGGGAGGCGGCGAAGGCGCTCAGCCTGTCCCGCGGGCGGACGTGGTCGTCCGTGATCCTGCCGCAGGCCATCCGCCGGGTGGTGCCCGCACTGGGCAACTACGTGGTCGCGATGCTCAAGGACTCGCCGATGATCGCCGTCATCGGCGCGCTGGACATGCTGGGCGAGGCCCGGCAGTTCAGCAACGAGACCTTCACCACCGAGGCCATCACCGTCGTGGGCGTGGCGTTCATCGTGATCGCGTACCCCGCTTCCCTTTTGATCCGAGTCCTGGAGCGTCGTCTTGTCAACAACACCTGACTCCACCACCGAGAACCCGCCCGTCGACGGCAGCGAACTGATCCGCTTCGACAACGTGACCAAGCGGTTCGGCGACAACGTCGTCCTGGACGACCTGTGCTTCGACGTGTCGTCGGGCAAGCACGTGACGCTCATCGGGCCCTCCGGGTCGGGCAAGACGACGATCCTGCGGCTGCTGATGACCCTCGTGGAGCCGGACAGCGGCACCATCAAGGTCAACGGCGACCACCTCTTCCACGAGGAGCGCAACGGCAAGCTGGAGCCGGCGGGCGAGAACCACATCCGCGAGGTGCGCAAGAACATCGGCATGGTGTTCCAGCAGTTCAACCTCTTCCCGAACATGAAGGTGATGCGCAACATCACCGAGGCCCCGGTGCACGTGCTGGGCATGGCGAAGGACGAGGCGGAGACCCGGGCGCGGGAGCTGCTGGAGCTGGTGGGCCTCACCGAGCACATCGACAAGTACCCCACCCAGCTCTCCGGCGGCCAGCAGCAGCGCGTGGCGATCGCCCGCGCGCTGGCGATGCGCCCGCAGGTGCTGCTGCTGGACGAGGTCACCTCGGCGCTGGACCCGGAGCTGGTCGCGGGCGTGCTGGACCTGCTGCGGGACATCGCGCAGACCACGGACATCACGATGCTGTGCGTCACCCACGAGATGAACTTCGCGCGGGACATCTCCGACGACGTGCTGATGTTCGACGCCGGGAAGATCATCGAGTCCGGACCGCCGGAGAAGATCTTCAGCGAGCCGGAGCAGGAGCGCACGCAGCAGTTCCTGAACGCGATCCTCTGAGGCACGGCGGACGCCACCGGACGGGCGTCCTCCGGTGCCGGAGGGCGCCCGCCGGCGTGCCGTCCGGGGAACGCGGGCCGGGGTGACGCCCGGACGCGGGGACCCGGGGGCGAACGCGTGGGTGACGGTGGGGAGTTGTGCGGCTACGGTGGGATACGGCCCGCGGTGAGGTCGACGGGACTTCGGGGCCTGCCAGGAGTGGGGAGACCACGTGGCGGTCCTGCACCCGGATCCCGGGGACCAGCCCCCGGGCCGGCGACCGGAGCCGGCGGACGACGCGTCGGCGGCGCCCTTCCCCGCCGTACGGCACGCCTTCCGCGTGCTGGAGTCCGCGTCCCGGCACGGCGGCGAGGGAGTGTCCGTCGCCCTGCTCGCCCGCGAGACCGGCCTGCCGCCGGGGCAGTTGGCGCAGCTGCTGCTGACGCTGCGCGGGCAGCGCTACCTGGAGCGGCTGGAGGACGGCTCGTACGCGATCGGCGAGGCCGTGGCGCTGCTCGGCGCGGGCGGGAGCCGGACGCGGGCGGTCCACGACAAGCTGCAGCGGGGGATGAACGACCTGCGGAAGGCGACGCGGGCGGCGATCTACCTGGGCCGGTACGAGGACGGGGAGGTCCGCGTCACGCAGATCGCGGACGCGCCGGGGACGCCGCGGGTGAACGAGTGGGTGGACTTCCGCTCGGCGGCGCACGCGACGGCGATAGGCAAGTGCCTCCTGACCCAGCTGGACCACGACGCCCGCCGCGAACACCTCTCGCGGCACCGCACGGCGCGGCTGACGTCGCGGACGATCACGAGTGAGAAGGCGGTGCTGGCGGCGCTGGACCGCCAGGTGGCGACGGTCCCGACCCTGGACCTCCAGGAGTACGCGGTGGGCACGGTCTGCGCGGCGGTCCCGCTGACGGCGGGCCGCGAGGTGGGCTGCGTGGCGCTGTCGCTCCCGGTCCACCAGACGCACCGCCTCCGGGCGGCGGCGGAGAAGCTGAACACGGAGGCGGGGAACCTGCTGCTGGCGCTGTCGCTGTAGCGCGGGCCGGCAGGGCTGCGGAGGCTG
>NZ_JACBXC010000407.1 GCF_013870535.1 Streptomyces phytophilus
CCCGGCCGCCCCGTCCGCGGGGCTCCGCATCCGTAGTCCGGGTCGAGGGTGCCCGCTCCCTCCGGGCCACCCATAGCCGCTGGTCTTTTACGGGCCGGAGTCCGGTGTCAAGGGTGGGGCGAAGCCCCATCGCGCAGCGACGTTCCCGCAGCGAAGCGGAGGGAGCGCCCTTGACACCGGGCGGAGGCCCGCACACTCCCAAGCGGGGTGGCCCGGGGGGAGCCCCAACGACACAGCTACTCCCTTTGCCGATCCCCCGTTCACCGGCTGCCCTACGCACCACCGCCACCCGGCGCCGTACCCGCGTTCACCGACCCACCTCACGCAGCACCGCCCACCCCGGCGCCGTACCCCCGCACCCGGGTCCCGCACCCGCACCACGTAGCAGCTCAGCACCCCGCCGCACGGGCGACACCGGCAGCGTGCGGCGAGGAGTCATCGGACCGCCTCTGTGGAGGCGGTATCACTCGTGGCCGGACGACCCCCTCGATCAGCTCGGGCAGGCCGTCCGCTTCCGGCGCCAGGGGGGTGCAGGTGTCGCAGCGGGTTCTGTCGGTGAGGTCGTCCGGCTTCAGTTGCGCGGCTTCGCCGAACTGGCGCAGGTCGAGCGTGATGTCCGCGACGGGGATGGGGCCGTGCCTGTAGGTGAAGCTGGTGACGTGGACCGCCGGGGGGCGGTTCGGATGCTCGGGGCGGACTCCTGACGGCACCTGCGGCTGCTCGGCCCTGTTTTCGACCCTGCCGTTATCACCCACGCGCGAGCCTTCGCTGCCACCAACGAAACGACACCCGCTGCCCGCGCCCTCCTGGCCGCAGAAGACGCCCTGCCGAACAGCAGCACCGCGATGCCTTGGTCCGCTGGGATCCCGAGAAGTACCAACGCGTCCATGCCCTCACCCATGCCGACCTCGGCGACAGCCTCTGCGCCCAGGCCCGCGCCGACGAAGCCATCGCCGCCTGGAGCACCCTGGACCTGATGAACGGCATGGCCTCCGACCGCACCCGAAAGGCGATCGCCTCGATCCGCGCCACCCTGGCGATTTACCAACGCCGAAAAGTCCCCGGCGCCGCCGATCTACGGGAGGATCACCGTGGCCCAGCCGCACACCGACGATCACCCACGCGCTCTCCAGCCCGCCACCGACTCCATGACGCTGCTCGTCGCGGCTGTCATCGTCCATGACAAGGCAACCAACCGGGTCCTCCTTCTACAGCGCGGCCCACAGGCCAAATTCGCCCGAGGACAGTGGGATCTGCCGGTAGGGAAATCCGACCCCGGAGAGCCCATCACCGCAACGGCTGTGCGCGAGTTGTACGAGGAGACCGGCGTCACAGTAGACCCCCAGGGGCTACAGGTGGCCCACGTGATCCACGGTGCCTGCGGAGTGGAAGCTCCCAGCGGATTCCTGACCATCGTGTTCACCGCTCACACATGGACCGGCGTGGCGGAGAACCGCGAGCCCCGCAAGCATGCCCAGGTGAGCTGGATCGACTTCGATTCCCTCCCGGAAGACTTCGTCGAGACCACCGCCAGTGCGCTGCACCGGTACCTGGAGAACGGCCCACAGGTCTCTCTCCACGGCTGGGCGCAAAAGGCGACGCTTCACTGAGGCTGACCGGAGGCGGCAGTCGGGCCGCGTGCCGGGGCCGGGAGTTATGCCGCGTCCCAGCGGAACAGCCGGTGCGCCAGTGCCGTGAAGACCGCCGCCGTCAGCAGCAGCACGCCCATCGTCGGCAGCGCGTCCGACCAGCTCCCGCCGCGGGTGAGCACGTCCTGCATCGCCTGTACCAGGTGCTTCAGCGGCAGCGCCTCGGAGATCGTCCGCACCCACGGCGGCGCCTCGTCGAGCGGGAAGAACGAGCCGGACAGGAACGCCATCGGCAGCACGACGATCTGCGCCAGCCCGTTGGCGGCGTCCTCCGTCTTCGCCCACGCGCCGATCGCGAAGCCGATCGACATGAACGCCACGCTGCCGCAGGCCACCAGCGGGATCACCAGCCACCAGTCGCCGTCCAGCTTCAGCCCGTAGTACGGGATGGTGGCCACCAGCAGGAAGATGGCGGTCTGGCCGAAGGCCAGCAGCATGTTCACGCCCAGGCGCGCGGAGATCACCGGTCCGGCGCGCACCGGCGCCAGCCACAGCCGCCGCAGGATGCGCTTCTTGCGCCAGTTGACCAGCCCGAGCGCGGCGCTGAACACCCCGCCCATCGCCACCGCCCAGCCCAGCAGCCCGGGGGTGAAGTACTGGATGGCCTGCAGCGACTCGTCCTCGACCTGCCCGCCGGTCAGCGTGTACGCGGGCTCCTGCCCGGTCGCCGCGATGCTGGCCTGGTCCACGACGGACCGCAGCACCCCGCCGACGCTGCCCGCCCGCACCGGGTCGGCGGCCGAGACGCGCATCTGCACCTTGCCGCCGGGCTCCTCCCACACGGCCGCGTCGGCGTCGCCGTCGCGCACCTTCGCCAGCGCCTCGGCCCGGTCCCCGGACTTCTCGATCTCCAGTACGCCGTCGAGGTCCGCCCGCGCCTTCGCCGGCAGCCCGTCGAAGACCTCGACGGCGCCGACCTGCACCACCGTGGCGCGGGAGACGCCCGCGTCCTTGAAGAGCGCGCCGAACAGGGCGAGGAACATCAGCGGGAAGATGAGGATGAAGAACACGGAGGCGCGGTCGCGCAGCAGCCCCAGCGCCATGGCCTTCGACAGGCTGACGAACGGCTTCACTCGCGGTACTCCCGCCCGGTCAGCTGCAGGAACACGTCCTCCAGCGAGTCCACTTCCAGCTCCGCGACCAGCTCCGCGGGCGCCCCGATGCGCAGGATGCGGCCCGCGTCCATCACCGCGACGCGGTCGCAGAGCACCTCGGCCTCGTCCATGTAGTGCGTGGTCAGCACGACCGTGCGGCCCGCGGCGTTGATGCCGCGCAGCAGGTCCCACAGGTTGCGCCGGGCCTGCGGGTCGAGGCCGGTGGTCGGCTCGTCGAGGAAGACCAGCTCGGGGTCGTGCACCAGCGCGCAGGCGATCGACAGCCGCTGCGCCTGGCCGCCGGAGAGCTTGTCCTCGCGGGTGCCGGCCTTCTCGGTGAGGCCGACCTCGCCGAGCATCGCGTCGGCCCGCTCGTCGCCGATGCCGTAGAGGGAGGCGAAGGTGCGGATCTGCTCGCGGGCGGTCAGCTTCTCGAAGAACGCCGACGCCTGGAGCTGGACGCCCATGCGCCGCAGCAGCGCCGGGTTGCGCGGCCAGGACGGCTCGCCGAGCAGCACCGCGCGGCCCTCGTCGGGGCGGCGCAGGCCCTCGACCATCTCCAGGGTGGTGGTCTTGCCGGCGCCGTTCGGCCCCAGCAGCCCGAAGAACTCGCCCTCGCGCACCTCGAAGCTGACGCCGTCGACCGCGCGCACGTCGCCGTAGCGCTTGCGCAGGTCCTGGACGGAGATCGCGGTCGCCATGCGGCCGACCCTAGTGGCGGAGGCCGGGCCTCGGGAGGGGCGGGGCGCCGTCTGTGCAGTTCACGGCCGATTCGCGGCCGGTGCGACGCCGGTACGGAGCCGGTACGGGGACGGGCGGCCGGGCCCGTACCGGGCGGCGGATCAGCCGCAGATGCCCGTCATCCACGGCCGCCGCTTCTCGAACTCCTGCACCTTCTGGATGCTGCGCAGCCACGGCAGCGGGTCGGGACCGTCCGCCGCGAGGTACTGCAGCGCCGCGTCGTAGAACGCGTCGCGCACCGCCGGCGGCATCACGTCGGAGGCGTCCAGGCAGCGCGGCAGCGCGGTGTCCTCCAGGTCGCGGACGATCCGCTGCGTCACCGCGTCCGCCGTACGCGGCATGCCCCGCGCGGAGTTGGCGCTGTACACCGGGGACTCCGAGGAGGCGGCCCAGACCCGCTGCCCCTCGCGGGAGGCGAGGAACCGGAACACCTCCCGCGCCTTGGCCCGGTCGTCGAAGAGCGCCGCGAAGTCGCCGCTCACCTCCCGCCCGCGCGGCACCGTCGCGCCCGGCAGGTACGCGGTCGAGGGCGCGTAGTCCGCGCGGCCGTCCGCGTCCCCGTACAGGTCGCGGGCGAACGAGCCCTGGTGCTCCGCCACACACCGCTCGTCGGTCTCCGCCCGCCCGCCGAACAGCAGCCCCGCCGCGCCCGCGGCGCCCCGGTAGTCGTTGAGCAGCGCCCAGCGCGCCGGACCGGTGCCGTCCGACTTCATCAGCTCGCCCCACGCCGTCCACGCCCGTACCACGGGCTCCGCCGTCCACTCCAGCTCGCCGCGGGCCCAGCGCGCGTACGTGCGCGGCCCGGCGGTCTGGAGCAGCAGGTCCTCGATCCAGTCGCTGCCCGGCCAGCCGGCGGCGCCGTCGTCGCCCATGCCGACGCACCACTCCCGGGCCCCGACGAACTCCGGCCTGCCGTTGGCCGCCCGGTACCAGACGATGCTCTTCAGCGCGGCCCGCACCGGCACCCAGTAGACGTGCCTGCCGGACTTCCCGGTGGCCCGCGGCGTCCACGGGGCGTCGTACTGCTCCGGCTCGTAGAGCCCCCGCCCGTCGAGCGGTTCGAGCCGGCCCTCGGCGGCGTACACAGCCAGCTCCCCGGGTCCCGGCATGATCACGATGTCCGGCGGGGTGCCCGCCTGCGCCTGGGAGAGCAGCACCTCGCGCTGGGCGGCGGTGCCCTGGTAGACGTAGTCGAAGCCCCGGCTGTCCAGCAGGTCTTCGAACGTGTCCTCCTGCGGGCCGGTCCACGGCCCGAGCACGGTGACCGGGCGGTCCGCCGTCTC
>NZ_JACBXC010000408.1 GCF_013870535.1 Streptomyces phytophilus
GCGGCGGTGGCGGCGGCGGTGACCGTCGCGGTGGCGACGACGAGGGTGGTACGGGGCTTCCTCCTGTGGGTGCGCATGTGCTGCTCTCCGTCCGGTACGTGTGCGGGTGGGGGGATGCGCACCGCCCTGCGGCGGCACGCTCCGGCCCTGGGTTGCCGCCGGACGGCGGGAGGTTGCCGGTCGGAGCGGCACGGCGGAGGTGCGGGATCCCGGACGGCGTACGGCACGTCGGCGGGCCCCGCGGCGAAGAGCCGTACCCTACGCCCCGGCCGCGGGCGGCGCCGTGCTCTGCCGGACCACCAGCCGGGTGGCCAGCTCCATCCGCAGCGCCCCCTTGCCGGGCTCGCGCGGGCGCAGCAGCATCTGCGCCGCCTCCTCCGCCATCTGCCGCAGCGGCTGGTGGACCGTGGTGAGCGCGGGGCTGGACCACTGGGCCAGCGGCACGTCGTCGTAGCCGACGACCGACAGCTCGTCCGGCACGCTCAGCCCTTTCAGCCGCGCCGCCTCCAGGACCCCGAGGGCCTGCAGGTCGCTGCCGGCGAACACGGCGGTGGGCCGGCCGGGGCCGTCGAGCAGCTCCATCGCGTGGTCGAAGCCGCCCTGGACGTGGAAGTCGCCGAAGCGGACCTGGGCCGGGTCGACGTCCAGGCCCGCCATGGCCATCGCCGAGCGGAAGCCGTCGAGCCGGGCGAGGGAGCACATCATGTCCTCGGGGCCGGTGATGATGGCGATCCGCCGGTGGCCGCGCTCGATGAGATGGCGGGTGGCGGCCATGCCGCCGGACCAGTTGGCGGAGCCGACGGAGGGCACGTCGGGCTCGGGGTCGCCGGCGGGGTCGACGATGACGAACGGGATGGCGCGCGAGCGCAGTTGCTTCTTCACCCGGTCGGGCAGGGTGGAGAAGACCAGCACCACGCCCAGCGGGCGGCGCCTGAGGACGCCCTCGATCCAGTCGGGGTCCGGCGCGTGCCGCGTACCGCTCTCGGTGAGGACGACGCTCGCGTGGTTCTGCTTGGCGACGTTCTCCACGCCGCGGATCAGCTCCATCGCCCAGACGCTCTCCAGCTCGTGGAAGACCAGCTCGATGAGCGGCGCCTGCGGGGCGGCCTGGGCCCGCCGCCGGTAGCCGTGCGTCTCCAGCAGCTGCTCGACTTTCGAGCGCGTGGGCCGAGAGACGTCCGATCGTCCGTTGAGAACTTTCGAAACCGTCGAGAGGGACACCCCGGCCTGAGTCGCTACCTCGGCCAGGGTTACACGGCCGTCCACGTCGTCGTCTTCACGCATGGTTCGAAGGATAAGGCACGGTCAGCGGTAACGGTTTGGTCGCGCGGCCGCCGCCCCGTTGACCGTCTGCGGTGGCTCGCCTACTGTCCAGCCCTACATCGACTTTCGGTGATCGGGACGAAATTTTCGAGAGGCATACGTATGAAGACTCGAAGGCGGATGCCCCGCATACTCGCCGGCGGCGTGGCGCTGGGGCTCGCCCTGACCCTGGCGGGCTGCGGTGACGACGGCGGATCGGCTTCCGGCGAGAACGAGTTCACCGTCCTCGTCTACGGCGACGCCACCAACGAGGTGGAGAAGAAGCTCGTCGCCGAGTTCAACAAGACGTCCGAGGTCAAGGCCCGTCTGGACACCATCCCGGGCGCCGACTACCAGCAGAAGCTGCAGACGATCATCAGCACCCCGCAGGCCCCCGACGTCTTCTTCCACTGGGGCGGCGGCAGCATCAAGCCGTTCGTCGACGCGGACCTCCTGCTGCCGCTCGACGACTTCGTCAAGAAGGACCCGGGCCTGAAGGACAACTTCCTGCCCTCGGTCTTCGACGCCTCCGTCGTGGACGGCAAGGCGTACGGCATCCCGATGCGCGGCACGCAGCCCGTGCTGCTCTTCCACAACAAGAAGGTGCTGGACGAGGCCGGCGTGCAGCCGCCCGAGACCTGGGACGACCTGCTGGCCGCGGTGGAGGAGCTCAAGGACGCCGGCGTCACCCCGATCGCGCTCGGCGGCGGCGACATGTGGCCCACCCAGATGTGGTTCCAGTACCTCTACGACCGCATCGCCGGACCCGAGCTGTTCCAGCAGGCGCTGGACGGCGACAAGGAGGCGTGGGAGAGCGAGGACAGCCGCAAGGCGCTCGGCATGATCCGCGAACTCGTCGACGCGGGCGCGTTCGGGGACACGTACGACTCGGTGAAGTTCACCAACAACGGCTCGGCCCAGCTCGTCGCCTCCGGCAAGGCCGGCTTCGAGCTGATGGGCTCCTGGTACTACTCCACCCAGCAGAGCCTGAACGAGGAGTTCGCCGCCGAGGACCTCGGCTACAGCGCCTTCCCCGCCGTCGACGGCGGCAAGGGGGACCCGGCGAACCTCGCGGGCAACACCAACAACTACTACTCGGTGATGAAGAAGGCCGAACACCCCGAGGCCATCGCGGAGTTCCTCAAGCTCATGTACTCCGACACGTTCGTGAAGGACCAGCTGTCCATCGGCAACCTGCCGACCACGACCAACACCGCGGACTTCCTCGACCAGGCGGCCAGCCCCGAGTACTCGACGTACCAGTACGACCTGGTCGCCGAGGCGCCGCACTTCCAGCTCTCCTGGGACCAGGCGTACCCGCAGTCCGCCGCCACCGACATGCACAAGGCCGTCCAGCAGTTCTTCAACGGAGGGCTCGACGCGGACGGCTTCATCTCGGCCATGCAGGCCCTGCCGACCTCCTGACGACCCATGACCACACAGATGACGCGCGTCCGCCCCGCCGCCCCGCCCGAGCGGCGGCGGCGGGCCCGGACGCGGACCGCGAACGTGGCCGGCGTGGGCCGCCCGGGATTCCTCTGGGCGGCCCCCGCCACGCTGTTCTTCGCCGCCTTCGCCGTCGTACCGCTGCTCATGGTCGTGGTGCTGTCCTTCATGAGCTGGGACGGCATCGGCGACCCGGAGTTCACCGGCCTCGACAACTGGCGGCGGGTCCTCGACGACCCCGTGATGATCAAGAGCATCTGGCTGAGCCTGCTGCTCACCGGGCTCGGCGTGGCCATCCAGACCCCGCTGAGCATCCTGCTCGGCGTATGGGCGGCCGGCAACCAGAAGAACCGCGCGGTGCTCTCGGCGATCTACTTCGTCCCGCTGCTGCTGTCCGCCACCGCGGTGGCGGTCGTCTGGGGCGCGCTGCTGGACCCGAACTTCGGGGTGCCCGCCGAAGCCACCTGGCTCTTCGGCGACGGCAACCTCTACGGCGAGCAGGCGTCCGCGATCGGGGTCCTCGCCTTCGTCAGCACCTGGCAGTTCACCCCGTTCCACACGCTGATCTACCAGGGCGCGGCACGGGCCGTGCCGCCCGTGCTGTACCAGGCGGCGGAGGTCGACGGCGCCGGGCGCTACCGGCAGTTCTTCCACATCACGCTGCCGCAGCTGCGCAACGCGATGATCACCTCGATGATCCTCATGGTCGTCGGCGGGCTCACCACCTTCGAGACCGTCCTGATCCTCACCCAGGGCGGCCCGGGGACCGACACCACCATCAGCGCGTACTACATGTACGAACGCGCCTTCCGGAGCTTCGACTACGGCGCCGGCGCGGCCATCGCGCTCGTGCTGGTGCTGGCGGCGACGCTCATCTCGCTGGTCATGGTGCGGCTGTCCGGCTACGACAAGATGCGCAGCACCACGGAGGGCCTGTGATGAGGCGGCGTCCCAACCATCTCGCCGGCGCGGGCTCGCTGGTCTGGCTCTTCCTCATCGGGCTGCCGCTGTACGTGATGGTCTCGGCGACCCTGAAGAGCCAGTCGGAGTTCGCCCAGGACGGCCCGCTGGCCCTCCCCGACGACTTCACCCTCGACAACTACACCGGCGCCTTCGACACCGGCTTCGGCCGGTACTTCCTCAACACCCTGCTGGTCACCGTCTGCGTCGTCGGCATCGTGCTGCTGCTGGTGCCGCCGCTGTCGTACGCCATCGTCCGCAGCCGCGGCCGGGTGACCACCGGCGTCTTCCGGCTCTTCCTGCTCGGCCTGGCCATCCCCCTGCAGGCCGTGATCGTCCCGATGTTCTACCTGATCAGCGAGGCCGGGCTCTACGACAACCTCGTCGGCGTCATCCTGCCCACGGCCGCGTTCTGCCTGCCGGTCTCCGCACTGATCCTCAGCGGCACCATGCGGGACATCTCCAGGGAGCTGTTCGAGGCCATGGCCATGGACGGCGCCACCCCCCGGCGGGTGTTCTTCCAACTGGTCCTCCCGCTCTCCCGGGGCGGGCTCTCCACCATCGTGGTCTTCTCCGCCCTCCAGGCGTGGAACGGCTTCCTCTTCCCGCTGGTCCTGACCCAGTCCGACAGCTCCAAGGTCATCACGCTCGGCCTCTACAACTTCAAGACCGAGCGCGGGATCGACGCGCCCGGGCTGCTGGCCGCCGTGGTCCTGTCGATGATTCCCGTCCTGCTCGTCTACCTGTTCGCCCGGCGGGCCCTGGTCCAGGGCCTCATGGGCGTCGGAGGAAAGTGACCGCGAACGTGGCAGTAGAGACACCCCGGGCGGACGCCCCGGACACGGCCACCCCCGTGTGGAACGACCCCGCACACGACATCGGCACCCGCGTGCGGTCCCTGATCGCCGCCATGACCGTCGAGGAGAAGGTCGCCCAGCTCTTCGGGGTCTGGGTCGGCGCCTCCGCGGAGGGCGGCGAAGTGGCGCCGTACCAGCACGAGATGGAGGAGGCGGTCGACCTCGGCGCGCTGCTGCCGGCCGGGCTCGGGCAGCTGACGC
>NZ_JACBXC010000409.1 GCF_013870535.1 Streptomyces phytophilus
AGCACCGCGCGGCGGACGGCGAACGGCCCGCGGATCGGGGTCCTGCTGTACGACGGCTTCAGCCTCCTCGACCCCACCGGCCCGGTCGAGGTCCTCTCCCGGCTGCCCGGCGCCGACGTCACGATGATCGCCGAACGCCGCGGCCCCGTCCGTACGGACACCGGACACACCGCCGTCACCGCCGACCGGTCGTTCGCCGAGACCGGCGACCTCGACGTGGTCCTCGTACCCGGCGCCGGCAACCGCGGCACCATCGCCGCCATGGAAAACCCGGCGATCCGCCGCTTCCTGCGCCGCGCCCACCGCCGCACCCGCTTCACCACCTCGGTGTGCACCGGCTCCCTCGTCCTCGGCGCCGCCGGCCTCCTCGGCACCCGCGCCACCACCTACTGGGCGTCCCGCGACTACCTGGAGACGACCTTCGGCGTCACCTACGTACCCGAACGCTACGTCCACGACGGCAAGGTGATCACCGCCGCCGGCGTCTCCGCGGGCATCGACATGTCCCTCTACCTGGCCGCCCTGCTCACCGACGAGCCGACGGCCCGCGCCGTCCAACTCGCCGTCGAGTACGACCCGCAGCCCCCGTACGACTCCGGCAACGCGGCCGACGCCAGCCCCGAACTGAAGGAACTGGCACTGCGCCTGCTCGCCCAGTCGCAGCAGTAGCGGCGGGTCACACCAGGCCCGTCTCGTGCGCGTAGATGACGGCCTGCGTGCGGTCCCGCAGCCCCAGCTTCGCGAGAACCGCCGCCACATGCGTCTTCACCGTCGACCGGCCGATGCCGAGGACCGCGGCGATCTCCGGATTGCTCAGCCCCCTCGCCACCTGCCGCAGCACCTCGCCCTCCCGGACCGTCAGCACATCCAGCCGGTCGTCCCGCGCCGCCCGCGGGACGACCGCACCCGACACGAACGCGTCGATCAGCCCCCGGACGACCGCGGGCGCGAGCAGCGCCTCACCGGCCGCGACCGTGCGGATCGCGTCCACCAGATCCTGCGGATAGCAGTCCTTCAGCAGAAAACCCGACGCGCCCGCACGCAGCGCCTCGAAGACGTCGTCGTCGCGCCGGAACGTCGTCAGGATCAACACCCGCGCCGGCGGCGCCGGCGCGGTCAACTCCCGCGTCGCGGCCAGCCCGTCCATACCCGGCATGCGGATGTCCATGAGCACCACGTCCGGCGCGGTCGTACGGGCCGGTCGCAGCGCCTCCGCGCCGTCGGCGGCCTCGCCGGCGACCACCAGATCCGGCTCGGCACCGATGACCGCCGCGAAGCCGGCCCGCACCACCGCCTGGTCGTCCACCACCAGCACCCGCACACTCATCCCCGCACCTCCGCCACCCCGCCCCCGGACGCGGCGGCGCCCGCACCCGCGTCCAACATGTCGAGCAACTCCCGCAGCGCCGCCAGCGCCCGGCGCGCCTCGCCCGCCACCTCGGCCAGCGCCGCGGCCTGCCCGACCCGGCCCGCGAGCCCCGACTCCGCCCCGCGCACCAGCCGCGCCGTGCACTCGGCCACCGCGCCCTGCAGCCCCGCCGCGACGCGCCGCCGCTCCGCGGCCACCGCCTCGCCGACCCGCGCCGCCACCGCGTCCAGCACCCGCCGCTCCGCGACGGCCCGCGGACCATCACCGTCGTCTACGCACCGGGCCCAGGCCCGGTCGACGTACCCGTCCCGGCGGGCACCGGCGGGCGGACCGAACGCTACGACATCATGGGCGCCCACCGCGGCACCCACGTCCGCACCACCGCCGGAACGGTCCGCATCGCCGCGACCCCCGACCCGTACTACCTGGTCAACGAGACACCCCACGTCCACACGGCACCGCCCCCCCCGGCCCTGCGCACCCGCGGCACCCCGCCGACCGCCGCCGAACACATCGTGCTCACCCAGCGCTTCGCCCCCGCCGACGCCGCACCCGGCAAAGCCGACGGCGACACCCTGCCGCAACTGGGCTACCGCCTCACCGCCACCACCCGCATGCACGTCGACGTCTACAACTTCGGCGACGCAACCCGCACCGTCACCCTCACCGCCCGCACCTTCGGCGGCTGGACGATCACCCCCGCAGGCGCCGCGGAGGCGACCGTGGAGCCCATGGGCCGCGCGCGCGTGGAATTCACGCTCACCGCGGGACCGCAGGTCCGGCGCGGCGTCGACTACCCCCCCCGCCTTCGCGGGCATCCTCGCCACGGACGCGGCGACCCTCCCGACGCCCGTCCCGCCCTCCGTCTCCCGCATCCAGTACGCGACCCGCCGCCGCCCGGGCCGCCCGGTACCCCTGGCGCCGCGCATCGACCGGCTCTCCCCGAAGAACGGCACCACGGCCACCGGCCCGCAGATCCGGCTCCGCGCCCGCATCACCGACCGCCTGGCGGACATCGAGGCAGGCGGCACCGAGGTCGAGGTCGACGGCCACCCCGTACCGCACCACTTCGACACCGCCACGGGCCGCCTCACCGCCACCCCGACGCTACGGCCCGGACGGCACACCGTACGCATCCGCGCGCGGAACACCGCGCACGCGGCGGCACTGGCGACGACGACGTTCACCATCCGCGGAACCCCCTGACCCCCGCACACGCCCCCACCGGGGCGGGGCACACCGGGGGACAGCGGGGGAGCGCCGCCGACCGGGGGAGCCGCGATCCGGCAAACGAGGCGGAGCACCACCCGCGGCCGTCCCCCGAACCGGTCCCGGCCCGCGGACACGTCCGAAACCTTCAAGACCACCCACCCCGCCGCTGCCATCGTGGGCCCATGACCGCAGACCTCCCCGCCGCCGCCTCGTTCATGGCCACCCACGCCCGGCTCCTCGACCGCCGCCGCTTCGAACTGCTCCTCGGCGACACCGACCCCGCCGCCGTACTCGCCGCCGTCGACGGCTACCGCAACCCCGACGGCGGCTACGGCTGGGGCCTGGAGCCCGACCTGCGCGCACCGGAGAGCCAGCCCGGCGGCGCACTCCACGCCTTCGAAGCGTTCGTGGACGCCGCCCCCGCCACCACCCCCCACGCCGCGCGGCTCTGCGACTGGCTCCTGGACACCACACTGCCCGACGGCGGCCTGCCCTTCGCACTACCCGTGGCGGACCCCGCCGGCTGCGCACCGTTCTGGACCCAGGCCGACCCCCGGGCCTCCACCCTGCAGAGCACCGCCTTCGCCGCCGGCACCGCCCTGCGGCTCGCCGCACACGACCCCGCCGTCGCCGCCCACCCCTGGCTGGCACGGGCCACGCGCTACTGCCTCGACGCCGTCGAAACCATCGGCGACAAACCGCACGCCATCGAACTGTCCTTCGCCATCCGCTTCCTCGACGCCGCCGCCGACACCCGCCCGCAGGCCGCCGCCCTCCTGGAACGCCTGCGCCCACTCATCCCCGACGACGGCGTACTGCCCGTCGAGGGCGGCACCGAAGGCGAGGCCATCCGGCCGCTCGACGTCGCCCCCGAACCCGGCCGCCCCGCCCGCACCCTCTACGCCCCCGAGACCATCGACGCCGAACTGCGCCGACTCGCCGCAGAACAACAGGAAGACGGCGGCTGGACCGTCGACTTCGGCTCGTTCTCACCCGCCGCCGCACTGGAATGGCGCGGCTACCGCACGGTCGGCGCCGTCGCCGTACTCAAACGGAATTCCCTGCTCTGAGCCGCCCCGCCCGGACTCAGCCGCGCGCGACCACCGGCTCCGGCACGGCACGCGCCGGCCCCGGCACCCGCGGAACGTCCGCCCCGGGCGCCCTCTCGGCCGCCGCCGCCAGCGTGTCCACCGCCGACTTCACGAAGGCCCGCACCAGCGGCGTCTCGTGCGCCGTACGCCAGATCAGCCCCCACACACCCATCGGCTGCTCCACGATCGGCACATACGCGATACCCGGCCGCGGGAAGTGCCGCGCCGCCTCACCCTGCACCACGCACACCGCATCCCCGGCCGCCACCACCGCCTGCGCCTCCTGGAACGTGGCGATCTTCGGCCCGTCCGCGGGAATCGGCCGCCCCGACGGCGTACGCGCCGGCATCAGCGCCTCCATCCAGTACGCCGGAACCGGACTCACCGGCTGCGGAAACACGCAGTCCGCGAGGTCCTCCAGGCTCACCGAACCGCGCGCCGCGAACGGGTGCCCCTCGGCGACCATCAGCACATGCGGCTCACGGGCCAGCACCGGCCCCACCGTCAGATCCGGCTCCCGCACCGGAAGCCAGGTGACCTCCAGATCCACCTCGCCCGCCCGCAGCATCCCGAACGGATCGCTGAAGACCACCTCGCGGAAACGCAGCTCGACACCCGGGTAGCGATCCTTGAAGCGCGCCAGGATCGACGCCTGGTCGAACGCCTGGGCGCACATCAGCCCCAGCGTCAGCACCCCCGTCGTCCCCCGGGCCGCCGCGGCGGCCGAGTCGATACCGTCCTGGATCCGCCGGTAGCCCGCCCGCAGATCACCGTGGAGCTGCGCCCCGATGGCCGTCAGCTCCACCCGGCGGCTGGTGCGCTCGAACAGCGGCGCCCCAATGCGGCGCTCCTGCTTGGCGATCGACTGGCTCACACGGGCCTGCGAGACGTGCAACCGCTCCGCGGTACGGCCGAAGTGCAACTCCTCGGCGAGCGCGAGGAAGATCTCTATGTCCCGCAGCTCCATCCCGCACCCCCGTATCGCCTGGCCATGGCCGGAAACCGGCACCGTCCCGGGAGCGTATCCCGCCTGCCCCGCCCCCGTCACCCTCAGGCCGCCGCCCC
>NZ_JACBXC010000041.1 GCF_013870535.1 Streptomyces phytophilus
CTGCCCCTGCCGCCGCTGGAGCGCGCCGAGCTGCTGTCGATGATGCACGTCGGCGAGGAGCGGGCGGTGCCCCAGGAAGTGGCCCGCGCCGTCCACCGGTTCACCGGCGGCAGCCCGCTCGGCTGCCGGATCTTCTACGACGCCCTCGACGCCGCGCCGGAGCCGGCGGGCGTCGAGACGCACGAGCTGGCGCGGCTGCGGCTGCGGGGGGAGCACGTGACGGAGCAGATGCTCCAGGCCCTCGTACCGGCCGCGGAGCTGAGCGCGTACCTCGTGCTCCTGTGCGTCGCCCAGGACACCGCCGCGGCGCGGGCGCTGGCCACCGCGTACCTGACCCGGGACCACCAGGCCGGCGCGGTCGAGACGGTACGCAGCCACCTGCGCGCCGAGCAGTGGCCGCAGGCCGACCGGCCGTTCGTCGCCGACGACTTCCTGCGCGCCGTACTCGTGCACGAGCTGCTGAGCGACCACCACGGCAGCAGGGGCGAGCCCGCCACCGCCCGGCACCACGAGCTGGCCGCGGGCATCCCGGACGAGCCCGTGCGGTGGCTCGCGGACACCTTCCGCGACGCCGCCGCGGAGCGCTGGCTCGACGACCTCTGGCACATCGCCACCGCCCCGCACCCGCCCGACCCGGCGTGGGCCGACGCCTGCCGGGCGACGGCGTCGGGGGAGCGGGACGGCACGTTCGTCGGCGACTCCGTCCAGCGCTCGGTCAACCGGCTGCTGCACGCCGTGTGGTTCGCCGCCGACCCGCTGTCCGTACCGGACGCGCACCTGCGCGGCCGGGTCGGGCGGGAGCTGGACTTCCTGTCGCTGAAGCACCCGACGGGCAACAGCACGCTGTACGACGCGTCGCAGGAGTGGCCGGCGGCGATCAAGGACCTGCGCACGCCGGACTCGGTCGCGGGGGGCCGGCACGGCGGCGAGGAGGGGAGGGGCGATGGCCCTCGTTAGACGGCGCCCGCTGGGCCGGGCGGAGAAGGCGATACTGGCGGTACTGGCCCTCGCGGCCATCACCGCGGGGGCGGTCCTGCTGGTGCTCCGGCTGGGCGGCGGCGACCCGTGCGGCGACGGGCTCGCGGAGACGGCGAACGGGCAGGAGTGCGTCGGCGTCGCCGACGCCACCGCCGAGTCGCCGGCCTTCGAGCCGGGCGCGGACGGGCCGGACGAGCGGATAGCGGACCTGGTACGGAAGGTGGCGGAGGAGAACCGGCGGGTGCAGGACCTCTGGGAGGGGCAGGAGGGCCCCAACCGGAAGCCGTACGTGCAGGTCGCGCTCATGCTGCCGTTCAACTCCTCGAAGTCGAGCGCCATGACCCCCGAGGTCGTGGAGCACAGCCTCGCCGGCGTGCTCACCGCGCAGATCCACGCCAACGAGAACAGCGGCGTCAACTACCAGCTCCTGCTGACCAACATCGGCAGGCACCTGTCGGAGTGGGAACCGGCGGTGGACACCCTGGCCCGGCTCACCACCGCCAAGGAGCCGGTCGACGAGGACACGCCGCTCGTCGGCGCGGTCGGCCTGCCCAACAGCGAGCAGGACACCCAGGACCTCGCCGACGCGCTGTCGGCCGCCGACGTCCCGGTCGTCAGCGGCGTGCTCAGCTCACCGGAGATCAGTGCGGACAAGCTCTTCAAGTCCGCGCCGTCGAACCGGGAGTCCGTCGCCGCCCTCGCCGGCTACCTCGACGAACGCCCCGGCGCGAAGTCGGGCTACCTGGTCTGGGACATGCGCGAGGAGGACAACTACGTCACCAACACCCGCGAGAACATGCGCGACGTGTTCGGCGAGCAGTACCGGTTGGAGAACCGCAACAGCTCCTTCATCGGCAGCCAGGGCGACGACTACCGCGGCGCACCGCAGCGCTTCTCCCCGGCCGCGCGCGGCATCTGCCGACTGGAGGCGGACACCGTCTTCTACGCCGGCCGGGACTCCGATCTGCCGCACCTGATCACCCAGTTGTCCGCAGAGGCGGAGTGCGACGACTTCGACGCCGAGATCCGCATCCTGCGCGTCGCGACCGGCCTGCCCGACGGCCTGATGGGGGAGCAGGTGCACGAGGACATGGCCGAGGCCCGGGTCGTCACGGTCGGCGCCTCGGCGACGGACGCGCCCTCGTGGCGGGCGGGCGACGGGTCCGGCGAGCGCTTCGCCACCTTCGCCAAGGGGTTCGCGGAGGTCAGCGGGCTGCCGGGGGAGGCGCTGAACGACGGCTACGCGATCATGCACCACGACGCCTTCCTCGTCGTCACCCGGGCCACGGAGACCGCACTGGACGACATGCCGTCGTCCGACGAGGGCGAGGCGGAGCGGCTGCCGTCCCCGCTCGACGTCTACAACACCATCACCAACATGAAGGTGGTCGCGGGGGCCGACTCGTGCCAGGACTGCATATCCGGCGCCAGCGGGCAGTTCGGCTTCGACGTGGAGAAGGACAACTGGCCGGTGTGCAAGCCGGTCCCGATCATCGAGTACCCGCGCCCGGAGGGCGCGGACCGGCCGCGGCTGTACCGGACGTTCCAGGGCCCGGACGGCCGGTGCCCGGCCTGACGGAGGACGTACGGCGAGGACGTACGGCGAGACCTGGCGAGGACGTACGACGAGAGAGGCGACAGCACCGCATGAACCCGTTACCGGGCGACGAGCCCGAGATCGACCTGCACACCGACCGCCCGCACTCCGCGCGGGTCTACGACTACCTCCTCGGCGGCAAGGACAACTACGCCCCCGACCGCGCCGCGGGCGACGCCTCGGTGCGGGCCTGGCCCAGCCTGCCGACCTCCATGAAGCAGACCCGCGTCTTCATGCACCGGGTGACCAGGACCCTCGCCCGCGACTACGGCGTACGGCAGTTCCTGGACATCGGCACCGGCATACCGACACCGCCGAACCTCCACGAGGTGGCCCAGGAGGTCGACCCGGAGTGCCGCGTGGTGTACGTGGACAACGACCCCATCGTCCTCGCCCACGCCCGCGCGCTACTGCAGAGCACCAAGGAGGGCAGGACCGGCTACATCCAGGCCGACCTGCGCGAGCCCGAGTCGATCCTGGGCGACCCCCAGCTGCGCAAGGTGATCGACCTCGACCGGCCGGTCGCGCTGTCGCTCATCGCCATCGTCCACCTCATCCTCGACGAGGACGACCCGCAGGGCATCGTCGCGCGGCTGCTGCGCGCGCTGGCGCCGGGCAGCTTCCTGGCGCTGACCGTCTTCACCGGCGACACCGACCCGGAGCGCGTGGCGGGCGTCGGCCGCGAGTACAACGAGCGCGGCATCCCGCTGCAGATCCGCGACCGCGCCGAGGCGGAGCGGTTCTTCGCCGGTCTGGAGCCGGTCGACCCGGGCGTGGCGCTGGTTCACCACTGGCGTCCCGACGGCATCGGCGAGTCGGTGCCGAACTCGCACATCGCCATGTACGGCGGCGTGGCCCGCAAGCCGTTCCGACCGCAAGCCGTTCCGACCGCAAGCCGTTCCGACCGCAAGCCGGACCGACCGCAAGCCGGACCGACCGCAAGCCGGACCGAGCCGTAATCCGGACTGGATCCGTAAGCCGCGCCGACCCGGGTACGCGACACGGGTGGGCGCCTCGGCGGAGCCATGGAGTAGGGTTTATCTCGACATCGAGATATCTGCCGAAGGTGCCACCCTCAAGTCGCCCCGCTTCGGACGTAGCGGCAGGATTGCGGTGGAACGCGAATGACGAAGGAGACTGTCGTGTCGGCGAACAGCTTCGACGCCCGCAGCACGCTGCAGGTGGGCGGCGAGTCGTACGAGATCTTCCGGCTGGACAAGGTGACCGGTGCCGCCCGGCTCCCGTACAGCCTGAAGGTGCTGCTGGAGAACCTGCTCCGCACCGAGGACGGCGCGAACATCACCGCCGACCACATCCGGGCCCTGGGCGGCTGGGACTCCCAGGCGCAGCCGAGCCGGGAGATCCAGTTCACGCCGGCCCGCGTGATCATGCAGGACTTCACGGGCGTCCCCTGCGTCGTCGACCTCGCCACCATGCGCGAGGCCGTCAAGGACCTGGGCGGCGACCCCGCCCGGATCAACCCGCTGGCCCCGGCCGAGCTGGTCATCGACCACTCCGTGATCGCCGACAAGTTCGGCACCCCCGACTCCTTCCAGGTCAACGTGGAGCTGGAGTACGGGCGCAACCGCGAGCGCTACCAGTTCCTGCGCTGGGGCCAGACCGCGTTCGACGAGTTCAAGGTCGTCCCGCCCGGCACCGGCATCGTGCACCAGGTGAACATCGAGCACCTGGCCCGCGTCGTCATGGTCCGCGACGGCAAGGCGTACCCCGACACCCTCGTCGGCACCGACAGCCACACCACCATGGTCAACGGCCTCGGCGTGCTCGGCTGGGGCGTCGGCGGCATCGAGGCCGAGGCGGCGATGCTCGGCCAGCCCGTCTCGATGCTCATCCCGCGCGTCGTCGGCTTCAAGCTCACCGGCGAGCTGCCCACCGGCACGACCGCCACCGACCTGGTGCTGACCATCACCGAGATGCTGCGCAAGCACGGCGTCGTCGGCAAGTTCGTCGAGTTCTACGGCGCGGGCGTCTCCCAGATCCCGCTGGCCAACCGGGCGACGATCGGCAACATGTCGCCGGAGTTCGGCTCCACCGCCGCGATCTTCCCGATCGACGCGGAGACCCTCACGTACCTGAAGCTCACCGGCCGCGACGCGCAGCAGCTCGCGCTCGTCGAGGAGTACGCGAAGGCCCAGGGCCTGTGGCACGACCCGGCGCACGAGCCGGAGTACTCCGAGTACCTGGAGCTGGACCTCGCCACGGTCGTGCCGTCGCTCGCCGGGCCCAAGCGCCCGCAGGACCGCATCGAGCTGTCGAAGGCCGCCGAGCAGTTCCGCCTCGACGTGCGCAACTACGTCGAGGACGCCGACGAGCCGGGCAAGGAGTCCTTCCCCGCCTCCGACGCCCCCGCCTCCTCCAACGGCATCCCGACGCGCGTCACCCAGGTGACCGCGGCCGACGGGTCGACTTTCGAGATCGACCACGGCGCCGTGACCGTGGCCGCCATCACCTCCTGCACCAACACCTCCAACCCGTCCGTCATGGTCGGCGCGGCGCTGCTGGCGAAGAAGGCGGTGGAGAAGGGCCTGACCCGCAAGCCGTGGGTGAAGACCACGCTGGCGCCGGGCTCCAAGGTCGTCATGGACTACTACGACCGGGCGGGCCTGACCCCGTACCTCGACAAGCTCGGCTTCAACCTCGTCGGCTACGGCTGCACCACCTGCATCGGCAACTCCGGCCCGCTGCCGGAGGAGATCTCCAAGGCCGTCAACGAGCACGACCTGGCCGTCACCTCGGTGCTCTCCGGCAACCGCAACTTCGAGGGCCGGATCAACCCCGACGTCAAGATGAACTACCTGGCGTCGCCGCCGCTGGTCGTCGCGTACGCCCTCGCCGGCTCCATGAAGGTGGACATCACCCGCGAGCCGCTGGGCACCGACAAGGAGGGCAAGCCGGTCTACCTGGCGGACATCTGGCCCAGCGAGCAGGAGGTCGAGCAGGTCGTCGCCGCCGCGATCGGCGAGGAGATGTTCACCGAGTCGTACCAGGACGTCTTCGCCGGCGACGCGCAGTGGCAGGCGCTGCCGATCCCGACCGGCGACACCTTCGCCTGGGACGCCGAGTCGACCTACGTGCGCAAGCCCCCGTACTTCGACGGCATGGGCATGGACCCGGCTCCGGTCGAGGACATCGCGGACGCCCGCGTGCTGGCCCTGCTCGGCGACTCGGTCACCACCGACCACATCTCGCCGGCGGGCGCCATCAAGGCCGACACCCCGGCCGGCCGCTACCTCACGGACCACGGCGTGACCCGCCGCGACTTCAACAGCTACGGCTCCCGCCGCGGCAACCACGAGGTCATGATCCGCGGCACCTTCGCCAACATCCGGCTCCGCAACCAGATCGCCCCGGGCACGGAGGGCGGCTACACCCGCGACTTCACCCGTGCGGACGCCCCGGTCTCCTTCATCTACGACGCGGCCCAGAACTACGCCGCAGCCGGCACCCCGCTCGTGGTGCTGGCGGGCAAGGAGTACGGCTCGGGCTCGTCGCGCGACTGGGCGGCCAAGGGCACCGCGCTCCTCGGCGTCCGCACGGTGATCGCCGAGTCGTACGAGCGCATCCACCGCTCGAACCTCATCGGCATGGGCGTCCTCCCGCTGCAGTTCCCCGCGGGCGCCACGGCGCAGTCGCTGGGCCTGACGGGCGAGGAGACCTTCTCCTTCACCGGCATCACGGCCCTGAACGACGGCGGCGTGCCGGAGACGGTCAAGGTGACCACGGACACGGGCGTGGAGTTCGACGCGGTGGTCCGCATCGACACCCCGGGCGAGGCGGACTACTACCGCAACGGCGGCATCCTCCAATACGTCCTCCGCTCCCTCATCCGCGACTGACCCCACCCGCCACGAAAACCCCGCGCCTCCCCTCCGGGAGGACGCGGGGTTTCCGCTTGACCTCCTCACGGCGTACGTCAGGCCGCTACGGTGCTGTCAGACCGCTGCAGGTACCGGCGAGACCGAGGGGAACCACCGGTGGGGAATCGCCCGACGGACTGGCATGTACTCGATCTGGACGAGGACCCGACGCCGGGGGATCCGGAGCGGGTGAAGCAGCTCGCCCGGGAGCTGCACGATTTCGCGGACGACGTGGCGGATGCGTTGCGGCAGATCAAGGGCATGGCCGGTGAGGATGCCCTCCTTCGCTGGGCGGGGAAGACGGCGAAGGCGTTCCAGGACGAGTTCGATGAGGTCCCCAAGAATCTGAAGAAGCTCCAGCGCTCCTACGACCTGGCGGGCGACGCTTTGGCCGCGTACTGGCCGAAGCTGGAGCGTGCGCAGTCGTTGGCGGACAAGGCGTTAGCCAGGGGCCGCGAGGCCCGTAACGAGTTGTCGTCCGCGACTGGCCGTCTGGATTCGGCGAATTCCTGGGTGGATCGGGCGACGAAGAAGAGTGAGGAGTACGACGAGAAGGAGGGCAAGGAGAAGCCGGACGAGTCGGAGGTACGGGCCGCCACCCGTAACGCCACCGACGCCAAGTCCGCCCGCGCCTCCGCGCAGACCGCGGTCGACAACGCGCAAGGCGGCCTCGAAGCCGCCAAGAAGATGGCCGCCGACGCCAAGAAGATGCGCGAGGACGCGGCGTCCGAGGCGAAGGACAAGCTGGAGGACGCCTCCGACGCCGGGATCCAGAACCGCAAGTGGTGGGAGAAGGCGGTCGACTGGGTCAAGGACAACTGGGACACCATCGTCACCGTCTGCAAGGTCGTCGTCGCCGTCCTCGGTGTCGTAGCCCTGATCATCGGTGGTCCCATCGCCCTGGTGGTCCTGGCAGCCGCCCTGGTGGTGCTGGCCGACACCCTCGTGAAGTACCTGAACGGCCAGGCGTCTCTCTGGGATGTGGCGTTCGCCGCGCTTGACTGCATTCCCGGAATGAAAGGGCTGACCACGCTCGGCGGCCTTGCCAAGATGGCCAAGGCCGGGGTGAAGGGTATGGGCGCCGCGATGCGCCGTTCCGCGGCCAGACTCCGGCGGCCGAAAGCCGTCCACGCGGATTCCATGAACCCGGCAGAGGCCCAGCAGTTTGTGGACACGAACTATCCGTGGCTCAAAGATGTGAACAATACCGGTCAACCTGGCTACACGGACAACTGCTCCAACAATGTGGTAACCGTTGACAGGCGGCTGGATGGCGCCGAGGCCAGCGCCGCTCCGCTGCAGACGCCGCGCTGGCCGAACCAGCAGGCGCTCGGCGCGGAAGGGATGAGCTACCAGCCCGTGAGGAGCTACGACGAGATCACTCGCGACCTGGCAAGGAGAGGGGAAGGCGCCAGAAGTGTCGTGTACATCAGCAGGCCCAATCGCACTGCCCATGTCTTCAATGCCGTCAATACTCCACAAGGTGTCGTCTATTTGGACGGCCAATCGGGTCGACTGGCGAGCTTGGAGCCGAACGTGACCGCGATATCACATCTTCCCTATCGATAGTGTCCTGCCGAGAATCGAGGAATTCTTTCGCATGCTCTCTTCACGTGATGAAGCGCAACAGGCCGCGCTGGAGTATCTGCAGAGCGCCTATCATGGGGAGTCGTATACGTTTGTGCTGCCAGCGGAGCTGACCGAGGAGTTCAGTAAGTTCTGGACCGTCGGTTTCGACACCCGGGAACACCTGGACACCGGTGACATCACCAAGGCTCCGCTGGTCCGCGTCCTCGTTGTGCCGAAGGATGGTTCCACTCCGCACTTCCCGCACACCGCGCTGCCGCTGGCTGAGTACGTCGCACAGCTAGAGGCGGGGCAGTGACCGACCCCGGGAGCCGTGCTGCCCGGTGGCTGGAGCAGACGTACCGCGGCCGGGTCGGGCTGAGTACAGCAGAACCCGTGGCGGAGACGCCGGGGACGTGGCTGTTCGCCTGCCGGGTGAACCCGTCGCCCGGCGAGGGGAAGACGGTGATGCTCAACGCGACCCTGGCCGTTCCCAAGAACGCCTCGACGCCCTTCCATCCGGCCACCGACGATCCCGGCTCCGACGTGGCGACATTCGACGCCGACCCCGCGCCCCGCGAGGCCACCGCCCAGGCCCGGCGGACCAACGCTCGGGGCTGCGTCCTCGCCGCGCATGCGGCGCTCAGTGGAGTGCAGGCGAGCCCGTTGCCCTGGAAGCCGGAGGACGAGGCGCCGGGATGGTGGGAGCGGCTGGTGCGGCAGTTCTCGCCGGACGCGACGGTTGCCTCCTGCGAGGACTGGGACGAAGTGGTGGCCGAGGTCGGGGCACACGGCCCGGACGCCCGCGGCGTCGTGTGGGTGCGGCGTGAGCTCGGCGGCAAGGAGGCGAGTGGCCACCTCCTCTACGGCCACAACAACGACGGTCGGGTGGCGCTCCTCGACCCGTCGGTCGGCCGACTGGGCCGTCTGGAACGGCAGGGAGTCCGCAAGCTCACCGTGGCCGTGACCCACGGCCCCGCGCCCTCCGCTCCTGCTTCGTCTCCGAAGCCGCTGTCCGCCTCCGCCGCCGAGGGCTTTGCCGCTGCTGTCGCCAAGGCTGAGGCGTGGCTGTCGGAGGTGTACGGCGGCGATGTCGTTCTGCTCGCGCCCAGCCCTGCGGACGAGGGCTCCCGCGGCTGGCTCTTCGCTTGCAACACGAAGAGTTTCGCCGACACCGGCGGCTGGCAGGACGGCATGCTCGACGCCGCTCTCGTCGTCCCGAAGCGCCCGACCGTGCCCTTCCCACTCCCCAACTCCGCCCCGTGGGATTGGCTCCGGCAGTGGCAGGCCGGCACCACCCCGCCGACCCCCGTCCCGACCCCCGGCCCCGCCGCTTGGCTCAATGGGACGATGAGGCGCCTCGGTGGCGTCGTATCGGCGAGCACGCACGCGGACTGGCAGTCGCTGACGGCTGAGCTGGCGAGCTTCCCGGAGGGCAGCAGGGCTGTGGTCTGGCTGCGCAGGAGTGACCCGCAGGGCCGCGAGTCCGTGGGTCTGCTGCTCAATGGCGTATGCACAGAGAACGGCATCGCGCTGCTCGACAGCACGACCGGAGAATCGGCGCGACTGGAGACGGAGGGCGTGCGGGCTCTGCACCTCGTCCGTTACCGCTAGGAGAACCCGGCTGTGCGCGACCACGAGACTGCCGACGATGCGGAGCTGCCATGTGAGTGAGGTCGAGGGGGTCGAGGTTCGGTGGGGTGAGGGGGAAACCGTTGTGCGGTGGGTGCGGGGTTTCGGTGGGGTGGTCGTGAAGCGGTTCGGGGTGGCGCCGCAGGCCGTCGTCGCCTGGGGTGGGCGGGTCCTCGTGGTCGAGGCCATGCCGTCCGACGGCGCGCCCAAGGACAACGCCGTGGTCTTCGACGCCGACGGGGCCGAACGGGTGCGGCTGCGGCCGCCGCCGGCCGAGGGCGGGGCGCGCGACGTCGTCGGGTTCTACACCGCCTATCTCGACGAGTCCGGCCCCGTCGTCGTGGTGGCCGCCCGGGTGGGCGACCTCTGGGGCCGCGTCGATCTCCGCGCCGGCACCCTCGTGGACGTACGGACCTGGCGCTGATCAGGACATTCCGGGCGGGCGGGGGCGCGGTCCGGAGCTGTGGAGCCGGGGCTCCAAAAGGCTGGACCAATGGCGGAGAGGGGCATCCGTGACGGGTGTTCCGGCCGACCGGGTGCGGGTGGGCCCGCAGCGCGTTTCCCGCAGGTCTCAAGTCGGGAAATACTCGTGACGAACCTTGTATTCGATCTTGATAAGGCGGCGCCGAGTGGACTATACCTGTCCGCACCCGGCGGCTCCCCCACCCTCCGGCGCACCACCCTGCACCACTCACGTAACAGATGACCGCGGTAATCGGCTCCTGCACCAAGGCACGTCGCATGGGGGATCCGGTACACCGCCTGAGTCCTGGAGAGAGTGAGGACTTGAGCATGGGATCCAACTCGCATGTCGGTCGCCGCGATCTGATCAAGCGGGCCGTCGCCCTCGGCCTGATCTCCGTCCCCACAGTCGGTGCTCTGTCGGCATGTGCCAGCGGTGGCGACGACGACAACGACGGCGGGGCGAAGGGTGACAAGACCGACAAGAACCCGCTCGGCGTGGACAAGAACGCCGGCCTCGAAGTACTGATGTTCGACGGCGGGTTCGGCACGAAGTACGTCGACGACGACGCCACCGCGTACCAGAAGAACTTCGGCAAGGTGAAGACCAGCTCGACGGAGAAGATCCAGTCGAAGGTCCAGGGCCGGATGGCCGCCGGCGACCCGCCGGACCTCATCAACAACTCGGGCGACGAGGCCATGGACGTGCCCGCGCTCATCACGCAGCAGCAGCTCGCCGACCTCTCCCCGATGCTCGACGCGCCGTCCATCGACGACCCGGACAAGACGGTCCGCGAGACCCTGCGCGACGGCACCGTCGAGATGGGCCAGTACGGCGACGAGAAGGTCTACCGGATGAACATCGCCTATTCGGTGTTCGGTCTCTGGTACTCCCAGAAGCTGCTGGACGACAACGGCTGGGTGTACCCCAAGACCTGGGACGACATGCTCGCCATCTGCGCGGACGCGAAGAAGCAGAACATCGCGGGATTCGCGTACACCGGCGTCTACCCCCAGTACCTCGGCTTCAGCATGCTGCCGATGATCGGCAAGGTCGGCGGCCGCGAGGTCCTCGACGCGATCGACAACCTCGAACCCAACGCCTGGAAGCACGACGCCGTGAAGGGCGTCATGGAGGCGCACTACGAGCTGTACGACAAGGGCTACGTCCTGAAGAACTCGCCCGGCAAGACGCACACCGACGTCCAGACCGACTGGACCGAGCGCCGCAACTGCATCTTCATCCCGAACGGCTCGTGGGTGGAGAACGAGTCCAAGGACACCACGGAGCCCGACTTCGAGATGACGGTCTCCCCGTCGCCGAACCTGGACAGCTCCGACGCGATGCCCTTCGAGACCATCTGGGCGCAGGCCGGCGAGCCCTTCATCGTGCCGGCGAAGGGCAAGAACTCCCTGGGTGCCATGGAGTTCCTGCGCAACATGCTGAGCAAGAAGTCCGCGGCGGGCTTCACCGAGATGGTGTCGTCGCTGGCCTGCGTCGAGGGCTCCGAGGAGGGCCTCCAGCTCGGTACGGGACTGACCAGCGCGGTCGGGCTCCTCGACGGCGCCGGTGAGAACTTCCTCAACCCCCGGTTCCCCGACTGGTATCCGACCCCGTACCGGGAGAAGATCGTCTTCGTCTGGGGCGACATGATGAAGGGCGGCATCAAGCCCGCCGAGGCCATCGACAAGATCCAGGGCATCGCCGACGAGACCGCTCAGGACGACAGCATCACGAAGTACAAGCACTGAAAGCGGCGGATCCAGTCGGTGAACGAGCGAGATGGGGGCGCCGGAATGACGGACGAAGGCCGTGCCGCGACGAAAGTCGCGGTGCCCGGGGAAGCCGCGGGGAAGCCGGTGCCGGAGAAACCGCGGAAAGCCGGATTCCGCAACTCTCCGCGGTACCGGACCTACCTCAAGTACCGCTTCATCACGGGGTTTCTCATCGTTCCCCTCGGGCTGTACGCGGTCTTCGTCATCTCACCGTTCGTCCAGACCTTCTACTACTCGCTCACCGACTGGACCGGCGTCAGCAGCGACTTCAACATGGTGGGGTTCGAGAACTACTCCAGGCTGCTCGACGACTCGACCTTCTGGGCCGCCGTCCGCAACAACCTGATCCTCGCCCTCGCCGTCCCCTTCGTGACGCTCACCCTCGGCCTGTTCTTCGCCTTCATGGTCACCGTCGGCGGCCGGCACAGGAAGGGCGAGGCGATCTCCGGGGTCCGCGGCGCCAAGCTGTACAAGATCGTGTACTTCTTCCCGCAGGCCCTGTCCATCGCGGTGATCGCCGCGCTGTGGGGCTACATCTTCAAGCCCGACGTCGGCCTGCTCGACCCCGTCCTGCCCGCGTCGCTGTCACCGAACGGCGGCTGGCTGGCGGACTCGAAGTTCGCGCTGTGGGCCGTGATGATCGTGATGTGCTGGGCCATGGTCGGGTTCTTCGTGGTCCTGTTCTCCGCGGCCATCGGGCAGATCCCCAAGGAGATCTACGAATCCGCCCTGCTGGACGGCGCCAGCCGGGCGGCGACCTTCTTCCGCATCACCCTGCCGCTCATCCGGGACACCGTGCAGACCGGGTGGGTGTACATGGGGATCATGGCGCTCGGCGCGGAGTCGTTCGCCGTCGTCAACATCATCACCCAGGGACCGGGCGGACCCGACGACTCCACCATGGTGCTCGGCGTGTACCTCTGGAACACCGGCTTCGGGCAGTTGCAGGCCGGCCGGGGCGCGGCGATGGGCGTCGCGCTGTTCATCCTCACCATGATCCTCGCCGTGGCCGCACTGTCCGTGGGCCGCCGCCGCGACCGCGTCGAGTACTGAGGGCCGGCTGCTGAGCGTCGGTCAGTGAGCATCGGGTACTGAGCATCGGGTACTGAGCATCGAGTGCAGAGCACGATCCGGAAGGCCAGGTCATGACCACTGCGGAACCCACCGACCGCCCAGCCGCGCTCGACAAGGCGGACGCGGCGGACGACGCCTCGCGGTCGCCGCTGCTGGAGCCGCGGAAGAAGATCGAAGGCGCCGTACTCAACGTCTTCTCGCACGGCTTCCTGGTCCTGTGGACCGTGCTGGCCGCGGGGCCGCTGGTCTGGGCCCTGATGAACGCGCTGAAGGACTCGGGCGACATCCTGTCCAACCCGTGGGCGCTGCCCGGCAGCATCGACTGGGCGAACTGGTCCAACGCCTGGACCCGCGCGCGCATCGGCCGGTACGCCGCGAACTCCCTCCTCATCGTCTCCATCTCCGTGCCGCTGACCATGCTCTTCGGGTCGATGGCCGCGTACGTGCTGGCCCGGTTCGACTTCAAGGGCGCGCGCGTCGTCTACTTCACCTTCGTCGGCGGCATGGCCTTCCCCGTGGTGATGGCGCTCGTGCCGCTGTTCTTCGTGATGAAGAACCTGTCGCTGCTCGACACCCGGCACGGTCTGATCATGGTGTACATCGCGTACTCCATGCCGTTCACGATCTTCTTCATGACCACGTTCTTCCGCACGCTCCCCTCGTCCGTCTCCGAGGCCGCGGAGATCGACGGGGCGTCCCACACCCGGATCTTCTTCCAGGTGATGCTGCCCATGGCGAAACCCGGCCTGATCAGCGTGGGCATCTTCAACTTCCTCGGGCACTGGAACCAGTACGTGCTGCCCTTCGCGCTCAACCAGGGCGACGAGGACGACTACGTGCTCACCCAGGGCATCGGACTGCTCTTCGCCCAGGCCGGCTACCGCTCCGACTACGGCAGGCTCTTCGCGGGGCTGGTGATGGCGGCGCTGCCGATCCTGATCGTCTACATCATCTTCCAGCGCCAGGTGCAGTCCGGGCTGACCGCGGGCGCGGTGAAGTAGGGCGCGGAGAAGCAGTACGCGGGGACGCAGTACGCGAAGGGCGGCCGGTGCGGTCCCCGCACCGGCCGCCCCGCGGCGCTCAGCGCACGACCGTCTGGATCTCCTTGACGGTCACGTCGTACGTGCCGGAGGACATGCCCTCGGGCAGCTGCGGGTCGCCCTGCTCCACCGGGCCGTCCGGGTCGGCCGAGGCCGTCCAGTGGACCTCCCAGGTGAGCGAGGCTTCCAGCGCGTAGGTGCCCTCGCCGGAGGACTTGCGGTACGTCACGTTGCAGCCGGCGTCCTCGGTGTTCACGTCGTAGCCGTTCGCACCGCTGCCGCTGAGCCGGTACGTGCAGGACTGCGGCTCGGCGTACTCGGTGCCGGCGTCGATCCGCAGTTCCTTGGGCGTGGCCACGGTGGTGGCGGCGTACTGCACGCCGAGGAGGTCGATGCTGGCGGTGGTCGACACCCGCTGGAGCCCGGTGTCGCTCCGGAACGTGGCGTGCACCGGCAGGTTGACCTTCTGCAGCGCGAGGTCCGGCTTCAGCTTCACCGGCGGGGCGGGCAGCTTGGTCGCGTTGTACGCGATCTCCGCGAGCATCTCGGGGCTGATGCTCGGGCCGTCCTCCGGTGTGTCCCCCTGGTCCACCCAGAAGGGGTTGCCCTGGAGGATGTCACACGCCTGGAACGCCTCGTCCTTGCTCATGTTCTTGTTGTAGACGACCTGCCACCAGGCGCCTTCCTTGTCCTTGTTCCACTCCTTGTCCTCCCACTCCCTGATCCAGTCGGCCTGCGCGCTCTCCGAGTGGGTAAAGGTGCCCGGCCCGTACTCCGCCATCTCCTCGGCGGTCATGACCGGCTCGTTCCAGCAGGGCGGGGGAGTCCAGTTGCCCTGGACGGGGGTCAGCGGCGGGGCGGAGGGGTCGCCGCCGGTGGAGGTGACCTTCACCTGGCTGGTCCACGCACTGATGCCGTCGCCGCCGTCCGACTCGCCGCCTCCGCCGGTGCCCCAGCCGCCGCCCTGCGCGTACGCGGGCTGCGTGGTGGTCAGCAGCATCGCGGTCACGCCGACCGCCGCCGCGAGGCCCATTCCCGAGCGGCGTATGGCCGCCCCGCCCACCGCGTTCACCGACATGTTCCGTCCCCCTCCGTCCAGTCGGACTCGGCGACCACCCAGGTGCCGTCGTCCGTGCGCGTGAGCGTCTGCCGGTACAGGCGCAGCACCGCGGAGTTCTCGCCGCCGCCGGAGCCGACGCGCTTGCCGGTCTTCGCGTCGACGACGTAGCCGTCGCCCTGGTCCTCGCAGAACACGACCAGCGCGCTGCCGTCCTTGACCTGCTTGACCTCGCGGTCGAAGTACCGGCCCGTGCCCGCGATGCGCTGCCCCTCGTCGGCGAAGCGCTCGAAGTCCTTCACGTAGTTCGTGTAGGCCGGATCCTGCCAGTACTGCTCGAAGTTGGCCGTGGCCTTCTGCTGCCCGTAGCTCTCCACCATGGCGCTGAGCGCGTAGCCGTGGTCGCGCAGCACGGCGTCCTTCTTCCCGTCCCCGGTGTCCGCCGGCTCCACGTCGGCTTCGAGGCCGTCGGGGAAGTCGAAGGCGGGGGCGTCGGGGTCCTCCGTCGCGGGGGCGCTCGGGGAGGCGGAGTTGTTGTTCTCCGCTCCCACGATGTCGTCGCCACCGCCGTCGTCGGAGTCCCCGCACGCGGTGAGCAGCAGCGCCGCGCCGAGGGCTGCGGCCGTCGCCCGGCCGAGGGTGCGGTGCCGCATCGATGACCAACTCCCAGCATCGTCAGGCTCGCGGTGCAGGGGGCGGTCCGGTCAGTGCTCGGAGCGTTCGGTCTTCCGAGCGGTTGTGCGTCCCCCGCGCGTCATGTACGGGGCAACGTTATCGAGCCACGTCGCGGACGGGCCACCGGCTGCCGCCAGTTCGCGACA